>PIVS01000336.1 GCA_003353855.1 Desulfobacteraceae bacterium | reverse complement strand
ATCCCGACAAAAAACCGGGCCAGCAAAGCCCTGCTCAGCAAAGACCTCCCCAGCAAAGACCGGGCCAGCAAGGACGTGGCCAGCAAAGCCCGGCAGGGTCAGCCCGGCCAGGTGCTGTCCCAGGTGCTCCCGGGCCGGACATGGTGCCGCCATCAACTGACCCCAGTCTCAGAAAGAAAGACAGGCGGCGTGAGGTTCCAGTAGAGTCTGAATTTGCAGGAAAACGCAAAAAGCGCAGGAAAAAATCAGTTGTTGAGGGTGATGCCCTATATAGAGGCCGCGGCCGTAAAAAACGGGGTAAGAAAGATCTTCGAGGCGGCAAGAAAGGTAATTTCCAGAAAACCCAGATTACAACGCCCAAGGCAATTAAACGACGGATCAAAATTGATGAGGCAATAGAGCTTGCAGAACTTGCCAAACGGATGGGGATCAAGGCCAATGAGATGATTGTGAAATTGATGGGCATGGGAGTCATGGCCACCGTGAATCAGACCATTGATTTTGAAACCGCAAGTCTGGTGGCCAATGAATTTGACTTTGAAGTGGAAAAGGCAAGTTCCCATGAGGAGGATCTCCTTGAGATTAAGACTGCTGAGGATGCCGAGGAAGACCTGATTGAAAGCCCGCCTGTTGTTACCATCATGGGCCATGTCGATCATGGTAAAACCTCGCTATTGGATGTTATCCGTACCTCCAAAATTACCAGCGGCGAGGCCGGCGGTATTACCCAGCATATTGGTGCCTATAATGTGGAAACCTCCAAAGGTGGGCGGATTACCTTCCTTGATACACCAGGCCATGCCGCCTTTACAGCAATGCGGTCAAGGGGTGCCAGGGTGACGGATATTGTTATCCTTGTTGTAGCGGCAGACGATGGTGTAATGCCCCAGACCATTGAGGCCATCAATCATTCAAAGGCTGCCGGTGTGCCGGTGATTGTGGCTGTGAATAAGATGGACTTGGTTGGCGCGGATCCGGACCGGATCATGCGGGAATTGTCTGAATTGGATCTGCTGGCCGAAGAATGGGGTGGAAGTGTTATTTTCGTAAAGGTTTCCGCCAAAACAGGTGAGGGGATTGATGAGTTGCTTGAAATGGTCCTTCTCCAGTCCGAGGTGCTTGAGCTTAAAGCCAACCCCGACCGGAAGGCCACAGGTTATGTGGTGGAATCCAGGCTTGATGTCGGCCGGGGATCTGTTGCCACGGTTCTGGTGAAACAGGGAACCCTCAAGGATGGTGACCCCATCGTCTGCGGTCTGCATTCCGGCCGTATCCGGGCCATGATAGATGATTCCGGAAATCGGATTGATGCTGCAGGTCCCAGTACCCCCGTTGAAATCGTGGGACTTACCGGTGTGCCCGACGCAGGAGATGAATTTACCGCAGTGGATTCTGACAAGGAAGCCAAGCAGATAGCCGGCGTCCGAATGCAGAAACAGCGGGCCAAGGAATTGGCCATAAAGAGCCGGGCCAACCTTACAAAAATGTTTGAAAACCTTGGGTCTGCTGAAGTTAAAGAGCTTAAGCTTATTGTTAAAGCAGATGTCCATGGTTCCATTGAGGCCTTGAACGATTCCCTGAAGGATCTTGCCAAGGAAGAAGTGGATGTTAAGATTGTTCATTCCGGTGCCGGAACCATCAACGAGTCCGATGTGGCCCTGGCAGCCGTATCCGATGCCATTATTATCGGGTTTAATGTCCGGCCCACCCCCCAGATCCGTAAATTGGCCAAGGATGAAAATGTGGACATGCGGTTCTATGACATTATCTATGACGTGATCAATGACATCAAGGCGGCTCTGGACGGTATGATGCCTTCCACCTTCCATGAGATTATTATCGGCCGCGCCGAAGTCAGGGAGACCTTTGTTGTTCCGAAGATGGGAACCATTGCTGGATGTCATATTTCTGATGGTAAAGTGATCCGGGGTAAAAAGGTTCGCCTCCTGAGGGATGGTATTATAAAATGTGATACCGAACTTTCCTCCCTGCGGCGGTTTAAAGATGATGTCAAGGAAGTGGACCAGGGTTTCGAGTGCGGAATTGGTCTTCAAAAATATAATGACATTAAAGTTGGTGATGCCATTGAGTGTTATGAAGTTGAAGAAAGAAAATATAAGGGCGAATAAGGTATAAAATGAAGCCCTATACACGCGCAGATAGAATTTCCGGCAGAATCCAGGTGGCCATTACCGACCTTTTGAGAAAAAAGATCCAAAATCCCAAGGTTGAAATGGCCACTATCACAGGAGTCAAGCTTACTTCTGATCTTAGGATAGCCGATGTTTATATCACAGTATTCGGAGGCAAGAAAAAAATTGCCGAGGCCATGGAAGGATTTAAGGAATCAAAGGGGTATATTAAAAAGAGCATTGCCCCGAAACTTGGCCTTAAATTTATGCCGGAAATTAGGTTTTTCCACGATGATACCTTTGACAAAGCTGCAAAAATGGATGCACTGATCAAGTCTGCTTCGGAATCGGATGCCAAGGCGGCCGACCAAGCCGATCCACTTTCTGACCCCTTGATTGATACTCCTGATTCCGATCCCGGGGTTAAGTAGGCTGTCTGGTCAAATTCAAATGAAAGACGGGATTTTAGCTATAAACAAACCGGAGGGAATTTCCTCTGCCGGGGTGGTGGCCCGGGTCAAGCGGGTGCTTGGGGTAAAAAAAATCGGCCACACCGGAACCTTGGATCCCTTTGCAACCGGGCTTTTGCTCATCGCTGTTCAAAAGGCCACCAGGATATCCCGGTTTTTTCTCAGCGGTACAAAACAATATAGAGCCCGGGTGAGGTTAGGGGTTGAAACCGATACCTATGATTGCACAGGCCGCATAGTTTTTGAAGCAGATTCAGCAATGGTGAATGCCGTCCTGCCCGACGATCTCCAGAATACAGTCGCACGGTTTTCAGGTTGTCAGGAACAGATTCCCCCAAGTTTTTCCGCATTGAAGCATAAGGGACAGCCCCTTTACAAACTTGCCCGCAAGGGTGAGATAATTAAAAAGCCCCCCCGGAAGATTGAAATTTTCAGTATCTCGGTTCAAGAGATGGATCTGCCCGAGTTTGAGATGGATGTTCACTGCACAGGCGGCACCTATATCCGAAGTCTGGCCTATGATATTGGAAAAAAACTTGGGTGCGGCGCCCACTTGTCAGGACTGTGCCGGACAAAATCCTCTGCCTTTGAGCTGAAAAATGCAATTGGTCTTGCAGATCTGGAAAGAATGGAGCCTTCTGCCATTGAACCTTATATCCTCCCCATGTCAGATTGTCTCGATTTTCTGCCCAGAGCCATGGTCGATTCGGCTCTTGAAAAAAAAATATCCCATGGCCAGAAATTAACCAGGGAAGATATTAGCCCACGGCTTTTTTCCGACCCTGTCCCGGCATCAATTATTCGGCTGGTGGATTCTTCAAATAATCTGCTTGCCCTCATTGAGCCGGACAAAGATCTGCCCGTCTATAATTATTGTTGCGTTTTTACCGGTTAATTGGTATTCACGATAGGTTATACATATTTGTAATGGTATTTTCTCTGTTTGCACCCTTTTTTTTTCTGAATGGAATATCGGATAAAAGGTAAATTAGAAGAGATCAGAAATTATACCATGTTTTATTTATTCCAGACAAAGGAGTACAAAAGTGGTTCTATTAGCAGAGAACAAAGAGAAAATGATTGAGGGCTTCAAGCTCCACGAGTCCGATACCGGTTCCCCCGAAGTACAGGTGGCAATTTTAACCCACCGCATCAGCTATCTTACTGAGCATCTTAAAATTCATAAAAAGGACCATCATTCAAGAAGGGGCCTCTTGATTCTGGTTGGAAGGCGCAGAAGTCTTCTGGACTATGTGAAGAAAAAAGATATAAACAGATACCGTTCTTTGATTGAAAGACTCGGACTTAGAAGGTAGAATGACCATGAACCGGTTTTTGACTGCTTTTGGGTCAAAAACCGGTTTTGTTTTTAACCGGCGGCGGGCGTTTGGGATCTCTTTAAATAAGTTCGCATCTTTGCTATCAAGCAGACGTTTGATGGCAAAGATGCGGGTTTATTATTTATAAGGTATCCCTGGGTCTCCGCCTTTTTTATTATTAGGAGAAATTATGGAACAAACTAGAAGAGCAACAATCGGCGGAAAAGAATTTTCCATCACCACTGGTAAAATTGCCAAACAGGCTTCCGGATCGGTTATTGTCCAGTACGGAGAAACCAGGGTTATTGTAACTGCCGTGGCTGCTAAGAACCCGAGGGAAGTCAGTTTTCTGCCCCTTACCGTGGAATATCAGGAACGGATCTATTCTGCAGGAAGAATTCCGGGAAATTATTTCAGACGGGAAATAGGCCGGCCTTCGGAAAATGAAACCCTGAGGGCCCGCATGATTGACCGCCCCATCAGGCCCTTGTTTGAACCGGGGTATAATTTTGAAACCCAGGTGATTGCCACGGTTTTGTCAACGGATAAACTTTGCGATCCAGGGGTTCTGGCCATGGTAGGCGCTTCCACCGCCCTTGAAATATCTGATATCCCCTTTAACGGCCCGATTGCAGGTATTAAAGTGGGCCGGGTTGACGGAGAATTTATAGCCAACCCCACCCCGGAGCAGATGGAGGCCAGTGATATAGATCTCACCGTTGCCGGTTCCAAAACAGGTGTGGTCATGGTGGAAGGCGGAGCAGATATAGTATCAGAAAAAGATATGCTGGATGCCATCTTTTTTGGTCACGAAGCCATGCAGCCCCTCATCGATATCCAGGTGGATCTGAAAAATACCCTTGGAAAGGAAAAAAGAGTTTTTATTCCGCCGGCAAAGGATGAAGTACTTGCAGAAAAGGTAATTGCCTTTGCCGCAGATAAGATTCATGAAAAAGTTCAGATCAAAACAAAAATTGAACGTGCCAATGCCCTGAGCCTTTTAAAAGAAGAGGTGGTGGCTCATTTTAGCGAAGAATATCCCGAAGGAACCGATGAGATCAAAGATGCCTTCAGCAAAACCGTCAAATCCGTCAGCCGCGGGATTGTTCTTACGGAAGACAAACGCATCGACGGTCGGGCATTTGATGAGATTCGCCAAATTGACTGTGAAGCCGGTTGTTTGCCCAGACTCCATGGTTCAGCTCTTTTTACCAGGGGAGAAACCCAGGTGCTGGGTGTTCTGACCCTGGGATCGGGCAGGGACGAGCAGCGCATCGAAACCCTGAATAATGGGGATACCACAAGGGCTTTTATGCTCCATTATAACTTCCCTCCCTTTTCTGTGGGAGAAGTAAGGCGTGCCGGCGGCCCCAGCCGCAGGGATATAGGACATGGCGATCTTGCCCATAGAGCTTTGGCAAGAATCCTTCCCTCCAACGAAGATTTTGAGTATACCATCCGCCTGGTGGGAGAAGTTATGGAATCCAACGGCAGTTCTTCCATGGGAACGGTATGCTCCGGCACACTGGCCCTCATGGACGGCGGAGTGCCTATTAAGGCGCCTGTTTCCGGTATTGC
>PIVS01000897.1 GCA_003353855.1 Desulfobacteraceae bacterium | reverse complement strand
GGTAATACACCACTCCAATATCGATCATCATAATTCTCCTACTACAGGTTTATAAAATTACTAATATCTCGGAACAATTGTAATATTCACGGTCATAACTGTTTATAGGGGAAAAAAATAGAACGTTCTGTAGCGCAGACTACATTTTTATAAAATATTAAACTTCCTTGAGATTTTCAAGGTCGGTTATGCCTGAGAGAACGTCGTTTGTCATGTGCTGTATATAGCACAACCAAGCGGTTTTTCATAGTTTGTGTTCAAAAAACTGTGGTGTATTTTAAAGATTTATGTGCATTTTTTTGATGGATATTTAAGCCGTTGATTAGCCATGAAAGTTCCTGTGTACCGACAGCCATTACCTCTTCTTTTGATCTTGGCCAATTGAATTTGTTTTTTTCGAGACGTTTGTGCCAAAGGCAAAACCCGCTTTTATCCCAGTACAGAATTTTAAGCATATTTTGATTCCGATTACAAAAGACAAACAGGTGGCCGGGAAATAGGTCCAACTTAAATTTTTCACTGACCAGAATGGAAAGGCCATCAATGGATTTACGCATATCTGTGATGCCCAGGGCGATATAGACCTTTAAATTGTGTGTTGGTAAAAACATTAAAACTGCCCCACTATCTGAAGTACTTGTTCCAACGTGGTCTGGGAAAATCCATCCGGGATTTCAATCTGAAATTCAGATTTGATGTTTAGCCTAAGAGTGTTTGAAGAAGGGCGGTTAATAACTTCCTCAAAGTGGTTTGATGTCACTTGGACAAATTCTACAGGTAAATTCTGTTGTTTCAATTTGTTCTTCCAATATGTGAACTGATTTGGCCTAAGATTATTATTCCTGCAATATGCATTCTGTGTGAGTTTTGTCTGGGACCATTCTTTTATGTGGTTTTCCCAGAATTGAGATAGCTTTTGATTTGCTTTTTTTGACTGTTCTGACATCATCCAACTCTCCTTTAATTGTAAAGTTGGCTTAATATGTCACGATCCAATCGAAAATATAAGATGGGGTTAATTAGGCGCTTACCAAAGCACTGGATCTAAAATTATATGGTGAAATCCTGAAGGCCGATGTGTTCGATGATCTGCAGCTTGGACATTTGGAGGCGTTTTGAGGTTTCATGATGCCTATAAACCACAAAATCAGGATTTTGAAAAGGTGTTCTTTGAATTGTTGGAGCCCAGTACCAAGGACAGCGGATCCCAAGTAAAACCTGAGGTTAAAAACCAAAGGGTGTAGGTGGAGAAACAAGACCTGTCGAAATGGGATGCAGATACCTCTTCAAATACAAATATAATGGCGGATTGATCACATATCCATATATTGTTTATATTTTTTAACGCTTGTTGTATTTT
>PIVS01000896.1 GCA_003353855.1 Desulfobacteraceae bacterium | reverse complement strand
CAAGAAGGACAAAACCCAGGTCCTCAAGGATTATCAAACCCGCTTTAGCCATGGAGCGGCCCGAAAAGGCGTCACCAATACACACATCCAAAAAATCTGGGACATGATCATCAGCTTTTCCGGATACTCTTTCTGCAAGCCCCACTCAGCCTCCTATGCCCGGGTTTCCTTCCAGGCAGCTTATTTAAAAACCCATTACCCCGCCGAGTTCATGGCGGCGGTCATCAGCAACCAGGGCGGATTTTATTCCACCTTTGCCTATGTATCCGAGGCCCGGCGCATGGGGGTAAAAATCCTTCCACCGGATATTTTTGAAAGCGATATTAAATGGAATGGCAAAAACTTCCAGCTCAGGGTTGGTTTTATGTCCCTTAAAAACCTAACTGCCGCCGCCATGGATAGCATTATAACGGAAAGAAAAATCTCACCCTTTGCAAATCTCGAAGATTTCTTCAACCGGGTTAAACCCCGGGAGGATGAGATCCATTCCCTTGTCCACAGCGGCTGCCTGGATATGTTCAAGGATAAAACCAGGAGCGGTTTGCTATGGACTTTTTCCGCCATGCAAAGAAAAAAAAAGAGGCAGATGCCCGGCCTCTTTGACCAGATCAAATCAGATCAGACCCAAGAACCCATCCCGGAACTGCCACCGGATCACCCCAGAGATCTTTTACGGCGGGAATTTTCTGTGCTGGGGTTCCTGTGTGCCTGCCATCCCATTCTACTATTTGCCCATGCAATTCAAAGGGAAAAGACCGTCAAGGCCATAGATCTTCCCCGGCATATCGGAAAAAAGGTGGGATTTGCCGGGTGGCTGATCACAGGGAAAGTGGTCAAAACTAAAAAGGGAGATCCCATGAAATTTCTCACCTTTGAAGATGAAACCGGGATCATTGAAGCCGTTTTTTTCCCCAGGGCCTATGCAAGATTTTGCCATTACCTGGATTATGGAAAACCCTATTTTCTTTTTGGTAAACTTGAATCAGACTGGGGTGCCGTCACCCTGACCGTTGAAACCACCAAGCAGATCCAGCAAGAAACAACAAAAGGAAACAGACCATGATGTTGATGCACTTTACCTGGAGGTCAGAATCCGGTTTGAACCTATATAGCCAAGGCTGCCAGGGCAGCACTTCGCAAAGCGAAACCAAGATTACCGGGAGTTTCGGCATTGCCCACCGTCAGAACCTTTTTAAATTTGCCTTTTACTTCCTTGATAAAAGGCTCATCCGGTAAAGAGGGGAGGGCCAGGACAACAGCATCCGCCTCAACCATGAATTCTTTGTTCCCTTTCCCCACAAGCCGGACCTGTTCATTGTCCATGGATAATATCCGTGTTTCAGTCAAAATGTTTATCCCCTT
>PIVS01000895.1 GCA_003353855.1 Desulfobacteraceae bacterium | reverse complement strand
TCGACGGGAACGCCGGATCGCGTACCCACATACGCACAGCTTTGCGAGCTGTTAACCATAGAACTTGATGAGCCTGCGGATAAAATTTTTCATACGCCGGAACTGCTGGTGGAAGGTACATTCAGACTCTGTGACAGATACGGCATTGATGTGCCGTCCGTTGACTTTGACTGTTATAACATTGAGGCTGAAGCCATTGGGCAGGCAATGGTATTTCATAAAGATATTGCACCGGATGTAGATCGATCCAACCCCTTGATCAAAGACAAAAGCGATCTGAAAAAAATAAAAACGCCTGACTTTAAGACTGCAGGCCGTTGTCGCATGGTTGTTGATCTATACCAGATGACCCGTGAACAGACAGGTCAGGAACCATCCATGGCCTTTTGCGCCCCCTTCAGTCTGGCATCCAATATCAGAGGTTTATCTCCGCTAATCATGGATATCATGACCGATCCTTCATTTGCCAAAGAGTTATTCCAGCGCATCAATGAAGAACTTCTGATTCCATGGCTGGATTACCTTCACGATTTTTTCCCGGACACACCTGGTATTGTGGGGGCGGATGCCATGGCATCATTACCCATGGTCAATGAACAGATAATGGAGGATTGGCTTGTTCCCCATATAGGGCAGCTTCAGGAGGTCATCGGCCCAAAGGTCTGTGTACCTAACTGGACAGGTGAACGTTATTCTAAAACCCCTGAAAAAGTATTGGATATTCGCCGCAAGATCAATCCAGGGTTCGTAGAAGGCCAGGATCCGGATGTAGAGGCCCTTGGGCCTGAATTTTATCGGGACTATGCTGATAAGCATGATTTACCGCTGCTCCTGGGAATCGGTGCTGTGTTTTTGAATAATGCCACCCCGGAAGAAGTTGATGCCAGGATGAAGCATTATATCAAAGTTGGGAATCGAAACGGAAGATTATGGTTTTATCTGTGCAACCTGTCTCCCACAACACCTGCGGAGAATATAGAGGCTGCGGTAAATGCACTTCACAAATACGGCACTGCCGATAAATAAAAAGGAATAACAAAATGGTATCCCAAAACATTGACGTGGCATACGAACAGATTAGAAACCTGCCCGATCAAAAGACAGCCCCTAAACCGAAACTGGATTTTCATGTTTTCTGGCCGCCTCTGGTTCTTGTGGTCCTGGCCTGTTCATTTATTGTCATGGATGTGGAACGCAGCAACAAAATGGCCAATGAGGCCTTTAAATTTGTCACAGGCAATTTCGGGTGGCTCTACCTTTGGTTTGCCATAGGATGCTTTGTCGTTGCCATATATTTGTGCATGAGCAGGTTCGCCACCAAGCGGTTTGGTACCGGAAAACCTGATTTTTCCACCTGGGTCTG
>PIVS01000894.1 GCA_003353855.1 Desulfobacteraceae bacterium | reverse complement strand
TCATGGAGGGCAAACTCAGCCACATAGTTCTGGGCATCAATAACATTTTTAATGCACTCATATTTTTCGTGTTTTGAGTCAACCACAAAAAAAACATATTCCTCTGAATCGGCAATTTTCCCAAAAACAGTTATAATCCCAGCTTCATTGCCATTGCCTATGTAATATTTTGTTCCCCTTGCCACATAGGTTCCGTCGTCGCAGGGGTAAAGTTTCATGGAAGATGAGTAGATATCGGCACCATGGTCTTTTTCAGAAAGGCCGAATCCGCATAGGGGATTTTCCTTGAGCTTTTCCACGGCTTTATGCTTAAACTCTTCGTTGTCCCCTAAAAATACCGGGTCCAGGCCCAGGGTGGATACATGATACATATACCAATAAGCCGAGCCGTAAAAACCGCAGATTTCTGAAAATTCAAACATCCTGTAGGTGCTGTAATACTGATCTTTGGCCCCATACCCCTTTGGCAGAAAAAGGGTTTCAAAAATTCTTTCTTCCTTGATAAATTCGGCAAAGTCATAGGTGAATTCACGGGCACGATAATCTTCATTTAACTTTTCCAGGCCTTTGTTTTCAAACCATTCAATGGTTTTCAACATAATCTCTCTGGATCTTTCATCGGGATAATTTCTATCCTGGTATTTTTTCGGGTTAAAAAGCAACATTTTTGGTCTCCTTTTTAAGTCAGTGTACGAACTAAAAATTTTGAAATTAATGGCCTATGCCCATCTGTTTCTCCGGTTAAGCCGTCAGAAACAGGCTTCGCAGCAAACGTTTAAAAATTATCTTCTCTTCCATGGTAAAACCCGCCAGTAAGAAATCATTGCCTTTTTTTCTCACTTTAATTAACTCATCCTTAAGATCATCTGCCTTATCCGACGGATAGAGTCTGAAAACGCGTTTGTCTGTTTTATCCTGCCTTTTTTCAATCCATCCCCCATCATCCAACCGATCTATGATGCCGGATAATGTCGCTTTATCAAGGATTAGCAGTTTCCCCAATTCAGCAGCAGTGGCCCCTTCCTGATACCAGATGCCTTCAAGAATCAGGTGCTGCATATTGGTCAGCCCATAGGGGGCCAATCTTTTTTTCAGCAGGCCATGGGCCTTTTGATGGGCTTTGGCCAGAAAGAAAAATGTACAATCCGGAAGGTTGCCCGGCAAATTATCCATATCAAACTCCTTTGTATACGAACAAATAATAAAACCGTCACAATTTGTCAAGGCTCATGTCGCGTTTTGAGCTCTTACTTGATCATCACCTCAATCAGTGAGTGCAGCAGGGATTTCCCTCGTTTACCGACATTATGAACGAACTCAAAGAATCCGAGGTAAAAAGGAAGTTTTTCTTGTGAGATACCACG
>PIVS01000893.1 GCA_003353855.1 Desulfobacteraceae bacterium | reverse complement strand
GACACATTGATGACATCATCCACCCTGCCTGTAATCCAATAATAGCCGTCTTCATCCCTGCGGCAGCCGTCCCCGGCAAAATAATAGCCGTCAAACATCTGAAAATAAACTTTTTCAAACCGATCATGGTTGTTATAAACAGTCCGCATCTGACCGGGCCAGGGTTCTTTCAGGGCCAGGAAACCGTCGCAAGAGCCTTCCAATACCTCCCCCTGTTCATTGAGCAGTACCGGACATACGGAAAAGAACGGCAGGGTTGCGCTTCCCGGCTTCTGGTCAATGGCATAGGGCAGAGCAGATATCATGATTCCCCCGGTTTCCGTCTGCCACCAGGTGTCCACGATGGGGCATTTTTCTTTGCCCACATATTTATGGTACCATTTCCAGGCTTCGGGGTTGATAGGCTCGCCAACTGATCCCAACAGCCGTAAGGAAGAGAGATCATATTTTTCCACCCATTCCTCACCCTGGGCCATGAGGGTCCGGATGGCTGTGGGTGCGGTGTAAAACTGATTGACCTTCCATTTATCCACCGTGGCCCAGAAGCGTCCCGGATCCGGATAGGTCGGGACCCCTTCAAACATGAGACTTGTGGCTCCCTGGGACAGGGGGCCGTAGACAATATAAGAGTGCCCCGTGACCCAGCCAATGTCTGCTGTACACCAATAAACATCATTATCATGGTAATCAAAAACATACTTAAATGTCATCCCGGTATAGACCATGTATCCGCCCACATTGTGCTGAACCCCTTTGGGTTTGCCAGTGGACCCCGAGGTATAGAGGATAAAAAGAGGATCTTCGGCATCCATCCATTCCACAGGGCAATCCGGTGATTCCTGGTTAGCGGCTTCATGCCACCAGACATCCCTCTCCGGATACATTTCAATTTGAGAGCCGGTCCGTTTAACCACAAAGCAGCAATCCACGCTGTGGCCCCGTTCTTCACACAATGCCATGGCAGTATCGGCAGCCCCTTTTAGGGGAACGGCCTTGGCCCCCCGCATGACGCCGTCGGCAGTGACAACCACCTTGCAAAGGCTGTCCTCAATCCGGTCGGCCAGGGCTTCTGCCGAGAAACCACCAAATACGATGCTGTGAATGGCCCCGATCCTGGCACAGGCCAGCATGGTGACGGCAAGCTCCGGGATCATGGGCATGTAAATGGCCACCCGGTCTCCCTTGACCACCCCCTTGGCTTTCAGGGCATTGGCAAACCGACACACTTTTTCATGGAGCAGCTTATAGGAAATTTCAAGATCTTCCCCCACAGTATTGCCTTCCCAGATAAAAGCGGTCTGATCCCCACGGGTTTCAAGATGCCGGTCCAGACAATTATAGGAAATATTGGTTTTTGCATTTTTAA
>PIVS01000335.1 GCA_003353855.1 Desulfobacteraceae bacterium | reverse complement strand
AGGTCGTCAAAACCGATATATTCCAGTTCATCTACACTGCCCAGGCGGTAAAGGTCCAGGTGACACAGGCGACAGTCCCTGGCGGGGTATTCATTAATGATATTAAAGGTTGGGCTGGTTATATAATAATTTTCATTAACGCCCAATCCCTTTGCCAGCCCCTGGACCAGGGTGGTTTTGCCCGCCCCCAGGTCTCCTTTCAAAGCAATGGTAAAGGGACTGGATACCGTGTGACCGATCTGTTTCCCCAGGTCAAGTGTCTGTTCTGCGGTATGGGATAGTATTTTTATCATTATTTTATGGTCATGCTTTTCAGCTTAGAAGGGCGTGGATGGTCCTGGGAATGGCAGGGATCATGTCCGAGGCAAGAAATCCAAACCGGGTATTCTCTGCCAAAAAATCTGCGCAGAGCCCATGGATGAATACGCCTGCCATGGCAGCCTCTTCAGGGGAAAATCCCTGGGCGATAAACCCGGCAATCATGCCGGTGAGAACATCTCCCATGCCTCCGGAGGCCATGCCCGGGTTTCCGGTGGGACACACTAAGGTTCTGCCATCGGGGCAGCAGACAAGAGTCTGGGCCCCTTTCAGGACCAGAACAACCTGGTATTCCCTGGCAAATTGGGCGGCAATCCCTTTTCGGTCGGCCTGTATTTCTGTGGTTGTTTTTTGGGTGAGCCTTGCCATTTCGCCGGGGTGGGGGGTTAAAACAATGGGGGCTTTTCGGGATTTGAGAAGTTCCAGGGACCCAACAATGCAATTGAGTCCGTCGGCGTCAATGACCAGGGGCACAAGGGTTTCTTCTACCAGCTTTTTGACCAGGGTTTGGGTGGTTTTCCCTGTACCAATACCGGGTCCTAGTGCCAGGGCCTGTTTATCCTTTAAAAATGTTTGAATGGGAGCCAGGCAGGTATCGGACAAGCATCCTTCCAACGTTTCCGGCAGGGGCAGGGTCATGGGTTCAATCACCAGGGATTCAAGAGTGGAATTCAGGCTCTGGGCTACCCCAAGTGTAACAAGACCGGTTCCGCTTCGCATGGCTGCATTGGCACAAAGGGCGGCTGCTCCTGTTTTTCCCGGGGAGCCGGCAATGACCAGGAGGTGACCAAAACCGCCCTTGTGGCTGTCAAGTTTTCTGGGTGCGAACAAAGGGGCAATCTCTTTTTTTTCCATCAAAAAAAGTTTAACCTCTTCATCCCTGGCAATGAATCCGGGGATGCCGATGTCAATTATTTCAAGGTCCCCGGTATACTGGTTGCCGGGATGGAGAATATGGCCGGCCTTGGCAAAGGCAAAGGTGGCTGTGGCAGTGGCTTTTATTGCAACACCCATGACCTCTCCCGTGTCTGAGTTCAAACCCGAGGGAATATCAATGGAGAAAACAGGACTTTTAGATTTGTTCAAAAGCTCGATCACCTCTTTGTAAAAACCCTTGACATCGGAGTTAAGTCCGGTGCCGAAGATGGCATCCACAAATAGATCCTGGTGGAGAATATGGTTTTTTTGACGGGCAAGGCCTTCGGCATCCGGGATTTCAATAAGTTTTGCCCCCGGAGTTTTTTCCATAAGTTTTTTGGCAAGGAGCATGTTGGCCCTGGCATCCCCTGCTACCTTGTCCTGGGTGGATAGGAGGAAAATTGTGGTCGATATTCCTTTTTCCATGAGATATCGTCCAATGACAAATCCGTCTCCGCCGTTGTTACCCCGTCCTGCAATGATGCCGACCCTTTGGTTATCCGATTTTCGGTTGCAAGGTTTTTGGTCGGCCCCCTTTTGTTCTTTTAGGAGACCAAATTTTCTGACCAGCATGTCAAGGGCACCCCGTCCGGCATTCTCCATCAATACCATGCCGGGGATGCCAAAGGAATTGATTGTCCTATGGTCCATTCGTTGCATCTGGCCTGCTGTCACAAGAATCATGGGTTTATTCCTTTTTTACCATTTAGCAAAATGTTCTTCCACCACCCCGCCCACTTCGCCCAGGGTAAAACGATCTCCTGTCCGGCTTTCTATGCTGCCGCTGAATTGGCCGCAGGGCTGAATAAACTGGCTTTTGATTATTCCTAAGTTATCATTGGCTTTTCTTATTCCCTCGGGGGTGAACAATAGATCGATCCGATTGTCCCGGCTTTTTATTTTCCAGGGTTTGTCAGGGTCTGCGGCATCATAGCTGAAGTCAACCCTGCCCATGGATTCGGGGTTTCCATTGATCCAGATGACATTTTCCAGGAGGCCGTTTTCATAAACGCCTGCGGAAAAATTAAACCCCAGGGGGGATCCATCCCTGGAAAATCCAGCCCCGCAGGCCCAGTTCCAGAACGTTTTTCTGGGATAGGCCCCATGGGTCCAGTCAAATAAAACATGACTTTTATCCGGTTCCAGATCATAGGAAGTCCCATTAAGGTGTATCTGCCCTTTGGCCCTCAATCCGGCAATCTTGGTGGTAAATGCATGGGCACTCCCATCCATGGGCATGAAAAAGTGCATGGGGTCAATTCCCGATGTTGGCGGCAGGATATCAATTTCCGCCTGGATGGTTTGCCCGGAAAATCTGAAGTCTGCCCTAAGTTTTTTGATCCCCAAACCTGGTCCGCTGGATATTTCAAGAAATTTGTTCCGGCCTTTGAAACGGCACCTTCCTGTCTCCGGGTTCAGGTCAAAGCAGACCTGCCCCAGGGGCGGCCACACAATAGTGTGTTCAACCATTTGCCTGGTTTTCCGGTCAAACCCGAAACAGAAGGCAGAGGTCAGATACCCCAGGTGAACCACTGCAGATCCAAAGATGATATCCCTATGGATTATTCCTGCATAGCACCATCGTTTTTCCCGGAAACAATTCAAAGAAAGTCCGGATGCCGGCAGATTGACCAGGCCGGTTGTGTCGGGATATTTAAATTTGCCTGACCAGGCACCATGTTCCATGGCCGGATCAAGGAGAGGCTGATCGTTTTTTTGACTCATGATTTAATTCTCCATCACCTCATGGTATCTGAAGCAGGACACCAAATGGTCATTGACCATGCCCGTGGCCTGCATATGGGCATAGATAATGGTGGGCCCGGTAAATTTAAAACCTCTCTGCTTTAAGTCCCTTGAAAAGGCATCTGATTCCTTTGAGGTGGCAGGCATCTGATCCGTGCGGGTAAAGGCGTTAACGATTTGTCTGCCGTCAACAAACTGCCAGGCATAGGTGTCAAATGATCCGAATTCTTCTTGTATCTTTAAAAAGGCCCTGGCATTGGTGACGGCTGCATTAACCTTGAGTTTGTTTCGGATTATACCGGGGTTCTGAAGGAGTTGCTCAATCTTTTTTGGGGTGAACCCTGCTACTCGTTCAGGGTCAAAATCGGCAAAGGCTTTCGTGTATCCCTCTCGTCTCTTTAATATGGTGATCCAGGAAAGACCTGCCTGGGCGCCCTCAAGGAGGATAAACTCAAAGAGTGTTCTGTCATCGTGAACCGGAACCCCCCATTCTTTGTCATGGTAATGGATATACGCCGGATCACGGGTCACCCAATTGCATCTTTCCATTTTATTCTGCCCTTTATCTGTTACTGTGTCCATGGAGGATATATACAATATTCACCGGTAATATGCCAATATAAAAAGCCTGGAATATGCCAATATAAAAAGAGGGATAAACAGGCGGTACAATTCCCTTGACTTACCCCATCTGTTTGGGTACAGGTTTAGGGAATATAAGGTAAATAGATGAATGCAACCATTAATTTTTTTGACTTGGGAACCAGAACGTGATTAAATTTTTTTTCCAGGAAAAGTTCACCATTTTATTGGGGTTTCTTCTGATCTATGTGATTGCCATCCCGTTTTTTGCCCTGGTCCTGGATGAAGAACTGTTGCTGAATATCTCATTTTCTGCTGTCATGCTCTCCGCCATCCTGACCGTGTCCCAGAAAAGGAAGAGCCGGGTTGTCTTTCTCCTGCTGGTATTGCCATGTATTATTTTTATCTGGCTTAAATTGTCCATTGACAGCTCGGAAATTCTTTTGGCAGGGGTGGTGCTCCAGGCATTGTTTAATTTTTTTATGGTCTTTGTTATTGTTTTGTTTATTTTTGAAGCACCCGTTGTTACCCGGAATACCATATCTGCAGCCGTGGTGGGCTATCTGTTTGTGGCTCTGTTTTTTACAAATCTATATTTGATGCTGGAGATAATATCTCCGGGGGCCTTTTCCATATCCCATGATCAGATTATGGCAGACCCTTCAATTTTGCGATACTTTAGTTTTGTAACCTTCAGCACCCTGGGATACGGGGATGTGGTACCGATTTCTTCCCAGGCAAAAACCATGGCCATTTCCGAAGCACTCATCGGGCAGATTTATCTGACCGTTCTCATTGCAAGGCTGGTGGGGGGGTATGCGGCAGTGTATCATTCAAAAAAAGAATAATAGGTTTTTTCCTGTAAGTTTACCGGGAAGACTGATATAGGATTTTTAAAAAAAAATATCAAGGGCCAGGGCAGGCTGCATAACAATGGGCAGGAACTGGGCCATTATCATTCCGGTTTTCTGCATTTCCTCACTTTGACTTTTATGGAAAAGACAAATATAATATTTTTTTTTACTTGCAGGATTAAAAAAAGGATAGATAGTAAAGGTATGACAAAACCGGAGATGAAAATAGGATCAGGGGTGGATGTACACCCGCTGGTTTCCGGCCGTGACCTGATCATCGGCGGTGTGAAGATTGACCATGAAAAAGGGCTGAAAGGCCACTCCGATGCTGATGTATTGATCCACTCGGTCTGTGATGCTATTTTAGGGGCTGCAGGGCTTGGAGATATCGGAGAACATTTTCCAGACACCGATCCTCTGTACAGGGGGATTTCCAGTCGCATCCTACTTGAAAAATGCGGGGATCTTCTCAGGGGGAAAGGATATGAAATTGTCAATATGGACTGTATCCTCTTTGCCCAGGAACCAAAACTGAGCCCCCACAAGAAACAGATGGCGGAAAATATGGCCAAGATACTTGGTTTGGAACCGGATCTCGTGAATATCAAGGCAACCACAACAGAAAAGCTTGGGTTTGTCGGAAAAAAAGAGGGCATTGCTGCCCAGACAACACTATTAATACGCGCCGAATAATATGCGCATCCAAGTAATATGCGCATTATAGGAAAAGAAAAATGAGTTTAAAGGTTTATAATACACTGAAGGGTAAAAAAGAAGAATTTGTGCCCATACATGAAGGCAAGGTGGGTATGTACGTATGCGGTCCCACGGTCTATGACACCAGTCATATCGGCCATGCCCGGTCTGTTGTTGTTTTTGACATGATTTACCGGTGGCTGACCCG
Organism: Desulfobacteraceae bacterium; assembly: GCA_003353855.1. Classification (GTDB taxonomy): domain Bacteria; phylum Desulfobacterota; class Desulfobacteria; order Desulfobacterales; family Desulfobacteraceae; genus NBML01. The sequence continues at coordinate 216 of PIVS01000335.1, read as the reverse complement.
TCTTAATTATGGGGTCACCTATGTGAGGAATTTTACAGATGTGGATGATAAGATCATCAAAAAATCCAATGAGACCGGTGAACCCTGTACTGTGATTACGGAAAAATACATTGATGAGTTCCACAATGAAATGGATGCCCTGAACGTGCTTCGCCCCACAATGGCACCCAAGGCCACGGAACATATCCGGCATATCATCGATTTTATTCAAATGCT
>PIVS01000334.1 GCA_003353855.1 Desulfobacteraceae bacterium | reverse complement strand
TAAAAGAGGTTGAAGAGTTGGGCGGCATGGCCAAGGCCATTGAATCCGGCATGCCGAAAATGAGAATAGAAGAAGTGGCTGCCCGGCGCCAGGCCCGTATTGATAAGGGTGAGGATGTGATAGTCGGGGTCAACAAATATAAGATTGAAGATGAAACCCCGATTCCGGTGAGGGAAGTTTCCGAGGGTGTGAGAGAAGAGCAGGTTGCAAGGCTGAACCAGATTAAAAAAGACCGGGACACTGATGCGGTTAAAAAGGCTTTGGATGATATCATAACCGCCTGTGAGAACGGGGGAAATCTTCTGGCAGCCTGTCTGCCGGCCGTACGTGCCCGGGCAACCGTGGGTGAGATTTGTGATGCCATGGAATCGGTTTTTACCCGGTTTGTGGCAACCACCCAGTGTATTTCCGGTGTGTATGCGGAAAGCGCGGACCCGCAAATCCTTGCGGCCCTGCGAAAACGAACCGATGATTTTGAAAAGAAAAATGGCCGCAGGCCCAGAATTCTTTTGTCCAAAATGGGCCAGGACGGTCATGACCGGGGGGTCAAAATTATTGCAACCGCCTATGCGGATTTTGGTTTTGATGTGGATCTGGGACCCATGTTCCAGACCCCTGAAGAAGCCGCTAAAATGGCCATTGAAAATGATGTCCACGTGGTTGGGGTTTCAAGCCTTGCAGCCGGCCATAAAACTTTGGTTCCCCAGGTGATTGAAGCGTTGAAAAATGGCGGGGCATCTGATATTAAAGTGGTGGTTGGCGGTATCATTCCCCCGGGTGACTATGACTTTTTAGAACAAGCCGGTGCATCGGGAATTTTCGGTCCTGGTACGGTCGTGACCGATTCTGCCAATAGAACTCTCAATATTCTAGGCGCATAGGTTATATGGTAATTAATGATCCTGATGTATTGTTCCAGGGTATCCTGGACAATAACCGGCGTATGATTGCAAAAACAATGACCCTGATCGAGAGCAATCTTCCTGCCCATCAGCAGGTGGCTCACAGGGTAATGAAAAAGATCCTCCCCCTGACAGGCAAGAGTATTCGTCTGGGGATCACCGGTGTTCCCGGGGTGGGGAAATCTACCTTTATTGAAAACCTTGGGGGCTGGCTTGCAGATGCCGGCCACAGGGTAGCGGTCCTGGCAGTGGACCCCACCAGTCAGCGAAGCGGCGGGTCCATCCTTGGGGATAAAACCCGGATGGAAAAATTATCGGCCCATGAAAATTCATTCATCCGGCCCTCTCCTGCCGGGGAAACCCTGGGGGGGGTTGCTGTAAGGACCCGTGAAATCATGCTGGTATGCGAAGCTGCAGGTTTTGATGTTATCCTGGTGGAAACCGTTGGGGTGGGGCAGTCTGAGACAAAGGTGGCTTCCATGGTGGATTTCTTTCTGGTCTTGATGATTGCAGGGGCCGGGGATGAACTCCAGGGTATTAAAAAAGGGGTGCTGGAACTGGCTGACGCCATTGTTATTAACAAGGCCGACGGAGACAATATTCTTCCCGTTGAAAAGGCCCAAAAAGACCTTGAGCTTGCCATGCACCTCATTGCCTGTGAAACACCGACCTGGCATACACCGGTTTTGACCTGTTCCTCGGTGATTGAGGGAGGAACTGAAAATGTATGGGAAACCGTACTGGAACATAGAACAAAGTTTAAAGAAACCAGAGAGTTTGATCAAAGGCGTAAAAAACAATCTCTGGAGTGGATGTGGACACTTGTGGAGGAAGGATTAAAACAACGGTTTAAACACAATAAAAAGATAAATGAAGAGATTCCCCTTGTTTCCAGCCAGGTGGAAAATGAAAAAATATCGCCTTCAGCTGCGGCTGAACGGCTGTTGTCATATTTATAATTAATTATTTAAGGAATGATAAATGAAAATACATGAATATCAGGCAAAGGACTTGTTTCGAAAATACAATGTTCCCGTACCTGAGGGAAGCGTTGCTTTTTCCGTGGATGAGGCAAAAAAAATAGCCGGTGGGCTTGGCGAATTTCCTGTGGTGGTCAAGGCACAGATCCATGCCGGCGGCAGGGGAAAAGGCGGAGGTGTTAAACTGGCGGCTTCCCTGGAAGAGACCGAAACCCTGGCCTCTGAGATCCTGGGCATGACCCTGGTGACACACCAGACAGGTCCTGAAGGAAGACTGGTGCAAAAACTTCTTGTGGAAGCCGGTCAGAAAATTGAACGGGAACTGTATCTGAGCCTGTTGGTGGACAGGGCAACCGCTTCGGTGGTTATCATGGCCAGCCAGGACGGGGGCATGGATATTGAACAGGTTGCTGAAGAAACCCCGGAACGAATCATAAAAGTTTATGTGGACCCCCTCATGGGTATCCAGGGATACCAGATCCGGGAAGTCGGGTTTGGCCTGGGATTGCCTTTAGCTGCCATGAAATCCTTTTCACAGCTTTTATCCAATCTTTATAAATTATTTGTTGCCTATGACAGTTCCATGGTTGAAATAAATCCATTGATACTGACACAGGACAACGCAGTCCTGGCCCTGGATGCCAAGGTGGATTTTGATTCAAATGCCCTGTACCGGCATAAGGATCTCCTGGAACTCCGGGATCTTGATGAGGAAGATCCCCTGGAAGTGGAAGCATCCAAGTTTAATCTGAACTATATCAATCTGGACGGAAATGTGGGAAATATAGTCAATGGTGCCGGCCTTGCCATGGCCACCATGGATATCATCAAAAATGCCGGGGCCACCCCTGCCAACTTCATGGATGTAGGGGGCGGAGCCAGCTCGGAACAGGTGGAAAATGCCCTTCGGATCATCCTGGCCGATGACAAGGTAAAAGCTGTGCTCATCAATATTTTCGGTGGTATTTTAAGGTGCGATATCTTTGCCCAGGGTGTGGTGGATGCCGCCAGGAAAACCGGCATTAATATCCCGGTGGTGGTTCGTATGGAAGGGACAAATGTGGATGAAGGCAAGAAAATCCTGGCCGATGCCGGGTTGGACCTGATCTCGGCCCGTGACCTTTCAGATGCGGCCAAAAAGATTGCCGCTGCGGTGGCTTAAGCAAACTAAAGGAGAGAATTGTGAGTATATTTGTAAATAAGGACACAAAGCTTTTGGTCCAGGGAATTACCGGTAATGAAGGAAGTTTCCATACCAGACAATGTATTGAATACGGAACCTGTGTTGTTGCAGGGGTTACCCCTGGCAAGGGCGGAAAGACAATGGATGATGTACCGGTATTTAATACCGTGGCACAGGCAGTAAAACAAACAGGGGCCAATGCATCCCTGATTTTTGTTCCCCCGCCATTCGGAGCCGATGCCATCATGGAAGCAGCCGATGCCGGAGTGGAACTCATTGTTTGCATCACCGAAGGTATCCCCATTCTGGATATGGTGAAGGTTAAAAATTTTCTGGCCACCAAAAAATGCAGGCTCATCGGACCTAATTGTCCGGGAATTATTACGCCGGATGAATGCAAAATAGGGATAATGCCGGGTAAAATTCATAAAAAAGGAAGCATAGGGGTTGTTTCACGATCCGGCACCCTTACCTATGAGGTGGTTGACCAGCTGACAAAGCTGGGCTTAGGTCAGTCAACTTGTATCGGTATCGGTGGAGATCCTGTGAACGGCACCAATTTTATAGATGTATTGTCCTCTTTTCAGGATGATGACCAGACAAGCGCTATTGTCATGGTCGGTGAAATCGGGGGCAGTGCAGAAGAAGAGGCAGCAGCGTATATTAACGAGAAATTGACAAAACCGGTTGTTGGCTTTATCGCAGGCCTGACAGCTCCCCCAGGCAGAAGAATGGGGCATGCAGGTGCGATTATTTCAGGGTCCAGCGGTACAGGCGAAGCAAAAATCCAGGCATTTAAAGATAATGGAATTCATGTCTGTGAAAACCTGGGCGAAATCGGCCGGATTTGTCAGGATGTATTTTAAATAACCTTAAGGAGGTTAAATTGGAAAGCTATATTATTGAATCAAACAAAAAAAAGAGCAGAATACCGGCACGGCTGGATTTGGCCCAGAGCGGTTCAGGGCTCATTCTGGGGCTGTTCATGTGGGTGCACATGCTCCTTGTGGGCAGTGTTATTCTGGGGAAAGGCTCTTTTAACTTTGTGGCAAAGACCATGGAGTTCTCCTTTCTTTCAAACACGGGTCAGGGATTTCCCATAGCGGTCTTTTTTGCCGTGCTTACAATTTTTACCCTGTTCATAGTCCATGCATTGCTGGGGGTCCGTAAATTCCCCATTTCCTGGAAGCAGCATCGGATCATGAGAGACCAGATGCAGATGATGAACCACATGGATACCAATCTTTGGTATATCCAGGTGGTAACCGGTTTTCTCATGTTTTTCCTGGGATCGGTCCATCTTTATATCATGCTGACCCACCCGGGCAGCATTGATCCCTATCTCTCCGCAGACCGGGTGGTTTCCGGTAATATGTGGTTCTTATACCTGATTTTACTGATTTGTGTGGAACTCCACGGCACCATCGGTATCTATCGGTTGTGCATGAAATGGGGTTGGTTTGCTGGAAAAGATGCCCGGGCATCCCGGAAAAAACTAAAATTAATGAAAAACAGACTCACCATTTTCTTTTTATCCATTGGTGTGTTGGCATTGCTTGTGTTTATTGTGATTGGTATCGGCCACAAGGACAGGGTGGGACAAAGATATGAAACCCATGCTGCAGTTCAAACCATTCAGGCAGAAACTCCGGCCGTGGAAGAGGCCCATCCGGTAACGGTTGAAGAGCCGGCGGTTGAAGAGGCCCATCCGGTAACCGTGGAAGAGCCGGCGGTTGAAACGGCACATCCGGTAGCAATGGAAGAGCCTGGGGTTGAAAAGCCTGGGGTTGAAGAGGCCCACCCCGTGGCTGAAGAGTCCAATGGGACAGAAGCGGTCCATCCTGCGGTGGAAGAGGTTCATCCGGTCGATACGGCCCATGACAGCGCAAAACCAGTCGAAGAAACACATTAAGATAAGGATAATTTAAATGAAAGTCATATATACGGATTCACTTATTATCGGTGGCGGCCTGGCGGGTTTAAGGGTTGCCATTGCTGCCAAGCAAAGGGGGTATGAGTCCATCATCCTCTCTTTGATTCCTGCCAAACGGTCCCACTCCGCAGCAGCCCAGGGGGGAATGCAGGCAAGCCTTGGTGCATGCGTCAAGGGGGATGGGGATGATGAAGATGTCCATTTTGGAGACACGGTAAAGGGAAGCGACTGGGGATGCGATCAGGATGTTGCCAGAATGTTTGTTAACACTGCGCCAAAAGCCATCCGCCAGCTTTCTGCCTGGGGAGTTCCCTGGTCCAGGGTCCAGGGGGGAGACAGGGATGTTATCATCAATGGTGAAAAGGTTACCATCACGGAAAAGCACGAGGCCCAGGGGCTGATCACTGCCAGGGATTTTGGCGGTACCAAAAAATGGAGAACCTGTTTTACCTCCGACGGTACCGGTCATACCATGCTCTATGCCATGGATAATAAGGCCATCCAGATGGAGATCCCGGTCCATGAAAGAAAAGAAGCCATT
>PIVS01000333.1 GCA_003353855.1 Desulfobacteraceae bacterium | reverse complement strand
GGCAGTAAAAATGCATCATGCCCCCACTGGGCATCAATCTCGCAAAAACTGACATCCAGGTCATTTTTTTTCATGGCTTTGACCATCTCCTTTGACTGGTAGGTCGGATAGAGCCAGTCCGAGGTATAGGAGATCACCAGAAATTTAGCCCGGCACCGGGAAAAGGCCTTTACAAGGGAGCCCTTTCCATGTTCCCTTGCCAGGTCAAAATAGTCGGCTGCTTTGGTGATATACAAAAAGGAATTGGCATCGAATCGTTCAATGAATTTATTGCCCTGGTATTGGAGATAGGATTCCACCTGGAATTCTGCTCCGAATTCAAAGCTCAGGGCGCCCTGATTCTGGAGTTTTCTCCCGAATTTGAGCCGCATGGATTCGTCGGACAAATAGGTGATGTGGCCGATCATCCTGGCAATCGCCAGGCCCATGTCTGGTTTTTTCCCGCCATAGTAGGCACCATTATTCCAATTGGGATCTGCCATGATGGATTGCCTGGCAACTTCGTTAAAGGCAATGGCCAGGGCGGAATGGCGGCAGGTGGTTGCCAGGGGAAGGGCAGAAACCACTATCTCAGGATACCGGACACACCATTCCAAAACCTGCATCCCTCCAACAGATCCGCCGATAACAGATAACAGCTTTTTTATTCCCAGGTGATCCATCAGCTCTTTTTGGGCCTTAACCATATCCGTTATGGTGATCATGGGAAAGTTAATGGCATATTTTTCCTTGGTTGCGGGATTTGTGGAAGCAGGCCCTGTGGACCCCATGCAGGAACCCAGAATATTGGAGCAGATGACAAAATATTTGTCCGTGTCAATTCCCTTACCCGGTCCCACCATGGTATCCCACCAGCCCGGCTTGGCATCTTCTGGTTTATAAAATCCTGCCATGTGGGAGTCACCGGACAGGGCATGGAGAACCAAAATAACATTGGTTTTCTCTTTGTTCATGGTTCCGCAGGTTTCATAAGCAATGGTGACTGAACTTATTTTTGCACCGCTTTCCAGGGTTGTCTCGTTTGGCGGTTCTGCAAAGGTGAAAAATTGTTTTTTAACCATTCCCACGGTGGTACTCTCCTGGTCATTGATATATTCGCTCATGTCAAATCTTTTCAAGGGCTTGTTCAAGGTCTGTACAGATATCATCAATGTGTTCGATTCCCACGGAAATCCGCAGAAGGCAGGGATCGGCAAGCCTGTCTTTCAGTTCCTGGGAAAAGGAAACATATTGGGATGAATAGGGGTGAATGATAAGGGTCTTGCAATCCCCCAAATTGGCCAGGTTTAATATCATGGAAAGATTGTCAATCACTTTAAAACAGGCCTCCTGATCCTTTAACCCAAAGGTGAGTATGGTGCCAAACCCCTTGTCGTGGAATTGTTTTTTGGCCATGGCATGGCTGGGGTGGTCTTCAAACCCGGGAAAATTCACCCAGCTTACCTTGGGGTGTTCCCTTAGAAAGGTGGCTGTTTTAAGGGTGTTTTCCATGTGGCGTTCCATGCGGACCCCGAGGGTGTTGAGGCCGATGGCAGTCAAAAATGAATGAAAGGGAGCCGGGGTGGTGCCAAAATTAACATGGTATTCTTTCCACATGCGGTGGAGGAATGCCAAATTCCCTTTTTGTTCAACAAAGGGAGCAAAGTCTTTGAACTTATCTGTTTCCCAATCAAAATTTCCCGCATCCACCACCACACCTCCCAGGGCTGCACCATGGCCTGAAAAATATTTGGTGGTGGAATGCATGATGATGTCCGCTCCCAGTTCAATGGGGCGGCAGAGCCAGGGAGATGCCAGGGTGTTGTCCACCAGAAGGGGAATCCCGTTTTTATGGGCTATATCGGCAATCTGTCGGATATCCGGGATTTTCATTCCCGGGTTGGTAATGGTCTCCATATAGACAAACCGGGTTCGCTCATTGATGGCAGCCTCAATCTGCGCTGGATTGAGGGGATCTGCCAGTTTGACCCTGATATTGTATTTTTTATAAATGTTGGTAAACAGGCCGTAGGTGGACATGAAAAGAGATGAACTTGCAACAAATTCGTCTCCTGCACGAAGGAGGGTCATGCAGGTATTGTTGATGGCTGCCATCCCCGATGAGGTAACTACAGAGGCTTTCCCCGATTCCAGGGAGGCCAGTTTTTCTTCCAGGAACCGGTTGGTGGGATTACTCAATCGCATGTAAATATGGTCCTGGCTCTGGCCGGCAAAGGTTTGGCTTAAAGAATCTGCAGTGTCGTGGTAATGGGCGGCGGATTGGAAAATGGGCGGAAGGGTGGCACCTTGCCAGGCCTTGTCTTTTATTCCGTCGTGGATGGCTTTTGTTTCAAATCGATAGGTGTGTTTCTTCATTTTTGGCCTCATTCTTAAGCAATTACAAGGAAATAAATGTCAAATATCACATCGTGGTAGTCTTTTGTCAATATGCATTTATCAAAATAAAAGGATTTAATACCAGATATTTTAGAGATTCCCAAACAAAATAGTTTTTTGAATAGGCGCTTGACAATCTTTGTTCCGGGCAGTTAAGTTGCTTTAAACGGGTTAAGTACCAGGGATATCTACTCCCTGGGGGGATTTTTATTATGTAAACAGGGATACATCAGGTTTGGGGGAAGGCCGTGGCTGCTATCGATCCAAGTTCATTCGCGTGGGTGAAGCCCGGCATATTAAAAACAATGATTATTCCTCCCTTCCAAGGATAAAAACTGCCTTTGGTCAAATACAGCGGACGGCAGATATTGCAAGTCCTGGGGTATCGGGTGACAAGCCGGTTTTCAGGCAAAGATGCCCTTGAAACATTTATTGCCTCGCCCTTGACCTTTGATATGGTCATTACGGACATGAGCATGCCTGAAATGACAGGGGAGGTCCTGGCACTCGAGGTTTTGGACAAGCTGACTTGATTTTTTTGAGTATTTCTGACAAGATTTTAAAAAATTTCGTGGTATATTGACTTTTTTCCCGGTTCCTCGTATCTATCAGCCTGAGGACTAATCAGGTTTTGGATATAAGGAAATTTTATGAGCATATTTCATACACTTCGCGCCAAACAGATGATAGGTTTTTTGATTATTGCATCCATTACCGCCATTGTCAGCCTGGTCAGTTACAATGGGATGAAAAATCTGGAAAATAAATTTAAGATTGTCATTGAATCTGCTCCCCTGATAGAATCTGCCGTTAACATGAAACTTTTTGTGGGTCAGGATATCATCGCAGTGATGAAATTAATGGCTGCCCTTGATACGGAAGAACTGGACATTATCTGGAAAGAACATGAATCCAATATTGCCCGGTTTGACCTGTACAAAAAAGGAATACTCCAAGGAACTAGACTGAAAGCCAAGACCATTTTTCCGGCAAGGGATGAAAAATTACGGAAGATTGTTCAAGAGACAGGGATGTTCCATGAACAGGAGTTCAGGCCCAGTTTTAAAATAGCCTACGAACAGATGAGCAAACAATTATCTGCAGAATCCTATGACTATGATCTCCTTGACACCATTGACGAGAAAATTATTGAAATCGGTACCCAACTGACCAAACAGCTGGATCAGGTGATTGGGATTTCAGAAGGGTTGATCTTCCAGGCGGAAAATGATGTCCAAACAGAGAAAGCCCGTGCCAGCACTCTGTTGTGGGCAGCAACATTGATCGGTATCGCTGCTGCTGTATTCTTAGGTATCATCATATCCGGGAAGGTGACGGGTCCGGTGCAAAAAGCAGCCGAGTTTACCCAGACCATTGCCAAGGGAGATTATACCCATGCCCTTGAAATCGATCAGAAAGATGAAATCGGCTCCATGGTCAGGGCTATGAATCAGATGGTAAAAGGGATTGCCCGGGTGTTTAAGGATATATTATCAGGGGTCACAACCCTGAATGAAACCTCTTCGGATCTGTCTACGATTTCCCAGGAGCTTAAGGCCGGTGCAGAGGATATGTCCCAACGATCCGAGTCTGTGGCAAGGGGCGCCCAGGTAATGCGCGACAAGATTACAGCGGTGTCGGAAAGTGCGGAACTATCCTCGGCCAACCTGGATACGGTGTCCGCTGCCATGGAGGAGATGAATGCCACGGTAAATGAAATTGCAACAAATACCAGTGAGGCAAGATCCATTACCCTGGCAGCCGTGGCCACAGCTGATCATGCATCCATAACCGTGGACGAACTGGGAATTGATGCCAGGGAAATCGGCCAGGTAACCGAGGTGATTTCAAAAATATCCGGCCAGACCAACCTGCTGGCCCTGAATGCCACCATTGAAGCCGCCCGGGCAGGGGAAGCAGGCAAAGGATTTGCCGTGGTGGCAAATGAGATCAAGGATCTGGCCCAGCAGACCGCAGAAGCCGCCGGTAATATTGCGGAAAAAATCGGTAGAATTCAACAATCTTCCCAGGGAACCGCGGATGAAATCGGACAGATATCCAGTGTGATCAATGAGGTTGATACCATTGTCTCCTCCATTGCCGGCGCCATTGAGGAGCAGTCCATCACCTCAAGGGAGATTGCCCGGAATATTGCCCAGGCAGCCCAGGGTATCCATGAAACCAATGCAAATATTTCAGAGTCCTCTGAAGCCTCTGCCAAAATTGCCCAGGACATAGCCCGTGTAAACAAGAACGCAAAAAAGGTGACCGGCTCCAGCCAGGAGGTGAGTGACAATGTGCTTAGACTTAAGGATTTCGCGGCCAGCCTTCAGCAGATGTTAAGTCGGTTTAAACTATAGTTTTCCTGGCTTTTGGGTCACGGCTGAAATTGTTTCAGCATTTTGTCCATGAGTTGGTTATGGGCCCGGGTATCCAGGGGGGGGAGAGGATTGGAAAATGCGGTTTAAAAATTAACATCTTCTGTTCCCTGGGAAAATTAATCAATGGAAAAATTAGATCATATCTGGTATTTCATAGCCTTAAAATTGGGAACAATACAAGGTAAATAATGATAGATATTTTAGAATTCACATTGGAGCGGCTGATCCAAACCTTTGACCGGGACTACGACAAAGGCCGCTTCCATGCCCAGGCCCTGTTCAGGGATATTTTTAAACAGGGAAATAAAAACTTTCTTGCCAGCCCGGAATTTTTGGATTCCCCGAGATTTGCCCGGGCTCTGGAAGGAAAGGTGTCAATCAATCCGGGTGAGGTGGTGAAAACCTTTGACGAGGGCGAGCTGACTAAGTTTATTACTAGATTGTCCGACGGGTTTGAAATCGAATCCGTGGTCATTCCCATGACCCGGCATAATACCCTGTGCATTTCCAGCCAGGTGGGGTGCAAAATGGGGTGTAAATTTTGTGAAACCGGCCGCATGGGGTTTAAGCGAAATCTGACAATTTCCGAGATTACCGGCCAGGTTTACAATGCCCGGCATAATCTAAGAAAAGATATTAAAAACATTGTTTTCATGGGCATGGGCGAGCCCCTGGATAATTTTGACAATCTCATGGGGGCCATCCAGGTCATGAACGAGCAGCAGGGTTTTGACATTGCCCTGCGCCATATGACCCTGTCCACAGTGGGTTTGGTTCCGGGTATTGAACG
>PIVS01000332.1 GCA_003353855.1 Desulfobacteraceae bacterium | reverse complement strand
ATATTTGTCAAAGTTTTTTTAATTTTTTTAAGGATTTCCAAGATCTCCACAGGTAAAAATCACCCCATGAACAATAAAAATATAAAAATTATACTGGCACCCCTCCAGGGATTTACCGACCTCACATTCAGAAATGTATGGGCCAAACATTTTTCAGGCATTGACGAGGCCATCGCTCCCTTCATTTCCACCATGGGCCAGCAGCGGCTCAAACCGACCCGTATAAAAGATGTAGCACCAAAAGACAACCAGCGTCTCTTTGTAATCCCCCAAATCCTGGGCAATGTATCAACGGACTTTATCTTCCTTGCCAGGCATTTATATGAAATGGGCCATAAAAGGATCAATTGGAACCTGGGCTGCCCCCATTCCAAAATAGCAAAAAAACATCGGGGGTCGGGCCTATTGCTCTATCCGGCAAAAATTGACGAACTCCTTGGGGAAATTATCCCAAACATATCAGCATCCCTTTCCGTTAAAATCCGCCTGGGCCGGCGGGCAAAAGATGAAATATTTACTCTGCTTGCCATGTTTGACAAACACCCTCTGGAGGAAATCATCCTCCACCCCAGAACCGGCACCCAGATGTACGAGGGGACATCGGACCACGATGCCTTTGGAAAGGCGCTGGAAAGCAGCCGGCATACCTTTACCTATAATGGTGATATTGTTGACCTCCCCTCCTTTGAAAGAGCCCGGGACCGATTCCCCGGTATCAACCGGGTCATGATCGGCAGGGGAATCTTGTCCAACCCCTTTCTGGCTGAAGAAATAAAAGGGGTGACCAAAAGCAACAAGCCCAGACCCCAAAGGCTAAAAGACTTCCACGACGAACTCTTCATTGAATATGATAAAATTTTTTCAGGTCCGGCTCATTTGACCGGGCGGATGAAAGGTTTTTGGACCTATCTGGGTCCCTCCTTCAGGGATAGTAGGAAAGACTTGAAAAAAATTTTAAAATCGACCTCCCTCCCGGCCTATACAGACCGGGTGGAGGCCTTTTTTAACAAAAATCTTGAATTTCCCCCAAAACCTTAGGTCCCTTAAATTTCTTTACCGGCCTTATATCCCCCATGGACCGCATCAAAGGCCGTGGCCACCTGACTTGCATCCCCAATCACCTGAAAGGCCACCCCCATTTTCTTTACAATTTCTTCAAGGGGATTATGGGATTTAGATCCTGCGGCCACCACCACAGTATCCACCTCAACCTGTCTTGTGGCCTCATCGGTGTTTTCACTGTCTGGGGTCTCAACAAATTCAATCCCGGTTTCAGTGATTTTTGTCACCCTTCCAGAGGTAATGGTCTCAACCCCGAAGCGGCCTAAGTCCTGCATCATTCCCCATTTGGTAGATTTACCGATATCCTTTCCAATCCTGTCCATCATTTCAATCAGGATTATCTTTTTACTGCCCTTTGTGGCCATTTCAAAAAGGGTTTCAGGTGTCTCGGCCTTGTTCACAAAAAGAAATTTCAGGGCATCTGCCGACAATGTGCCTTTTTCCGCCAGAAACAGTCCGGTCTCAACCCCCACGGCCCCGCCGCCGATGATGGCCACTCGTTGGCCCGTTGCAGCCTTGTTTTCCAACACATCCCAGGCATCAAGCACATGGGGCAGATCCAGGCCTGGAATCGGGGGCAACAAGGGTTTGGCTCCAGTGGCAAGGAGAACAACATCAGGGTTCATGGCTTCAATCAACGCTTTGTCAACCGCGGTACTCAGGACCACGGGAATCTTCAGCGCTGTTATCTGATTTTCAAGATCCCGGGCAAACTGAGCAAATTCAGCCCTGCCCGGAGGGGCAGCAGCCAGGTGCAGCTGGCCTCCCAAACGGGAGGTACTCTCATAAAGCGTTACCGAATGCCCCCTTCGAAATGCAGTTAAAGCTGCCGTCATTCCGGCAGGACCGCCCCCGACCACCAAAACTTTTTTCACAGAAGGGGCACAAGTTTTTTCATCCTCCTGTTCATAGCCGGCCAGGGGATTGCAAAGGCACTCCACATGTTTGAGTTTAAACAGATTGTCAAAGCATCCCTGGGCACAGGCAATACAATGAAGAATCTGGTTTTCCTTTCCCTGCCTGGCCTTTTGGGGCAGCATGGGATCGGCAATGAGACTGCGGCCCATGGCCACCATATCGCAATACCCTTCACTGATAACCTCCCGGGCCGTTTGGGGATCATTGATTCTATGGCTGGCAATCACCGGTACATCCACCACCTCTTTTATGGCACGGGCAAGATAGGCAAAGGCGCCCCTGGGCACCTGGGCCACGATCTGGGGCACCCGGGCCTCATGCCACCCCACATTTATACAAAGGGCATCCACCTCTCCTCTGGCCAGGGCCCCGGCATACTCAATGAGTTCCCCACGGGTATTGCCGCCGGGCATGAAATCGTTGCCGTTCATGCGGACAATCAAGGGATAATCCTTCCCCACTGCTTCCCGGATGGCCGCCATGATTTCAAGGCCAAAGCGCATCCTGTTTTCCAAACTTCCGCCATATTCATCGGTTCGCTGGTTGGTCAAAGGGGATAGAAATTCAGAGATCAGATAACCTGTACCGCTTAATACTTCCACCGCATCAAAACCGGCTTTTTGCACCCGTGCTGCTGCTGCTGCAAAGGAGTTGACAGTTTCTTTAATCTCGTCAATGGTCAAGGCCCTTGGTGTCTCCTTTGTCATGCGGGAAGCAACGGCAGAAGGGGCCACGGGCTGTTTGCCGTCAAGGAAAAATGAAAAATTATACCGGCCGGAATGGTTGATCTGAACTGCTGCGAGGGATCCGTTTTCCTTTATGGCCGAGGCAAGCCGGGTCAGCCCGGCAATAAATCTGTCATCATGGGCCCCGATATTCTGGGTATTACCGGATAGTTCATCAATGGTGGCATACCCCACACAGATCATCCCGGGGCCCCCCTTTGCCCGCTGGGCATAAAAATTGACAATCTGGTCGGTCACCTCAAATTCCCGGGCCATGCCAAGGTGCATGGCCGGTAAATAGATTCTGTTTTCAATTTCCAGGGTATTGATGCTAATGGGGGTAAAAAGGGGATCTGTCATGCTGCCTCCAAAAATTTAAGTTTTGTTTAATCCTTTAAATTCCAACAAATAGTTTATCAGGGTCCGGTCGATGATATAGGCTCTAAGCCCCCTGGCAAGCCGGGTAAGTTCCAGGATCAGACCTGCATTTTCCTTAAAGCCCAAATCCTTTGTATAGGCTTGTCGCAGTCGAATCTCGCTGTCCACAATCTGTCTTGCAATCCGGGGATAAAAGGCCAGATCCTCCGGCGCCACCCCAAAGTCCAGACATTCCTTTAAAAGCCTTGCAACAGCGAGGTCCTGGTCATCAAACTCGTTTTCTTCCAGGGGAGCTATAAGCTGTAACCGGCACAATGCCGCCACTTGAAAAGAGGTCAGACCCGTGGCCTTACAAAAACTTTTTTTGTCCATTTTTTCCACGGCAGACCCAAAAAGCATGGACTGAAGCTCCAGCAAAGGGGCAATATCCCGGCCCTGGTCCATTTCCCGGATTAAACCCTTAATCGCTGCAAGGGGAAGCCTGTGGGTGGCCTGAACTTTTTTGATAAATGCAATTCGCTGGATACAGATGGGGTCATAATAGGCCATATTGGGACTGGTTTTTACAGGCTTTGGCAGCAACCCCTTTTTCACGTACAAAAGGATGGTGGATTTGGCCACACCCGCGGCATCTGCCAGCTGTTTCATCTTCAGCAGGGATTTATTTTTTATCCCGGGCTTTGGGTCTATATCCTTCATTAAATTCCTGTTGGTAAAAGTCATATCAGTAAAGTACAAACCAAGAAAGTGTAAACTGACACTTTGCACTTTACATATAGAACAGGGAGATTCTGCCTGTCAAGGAATAAGCTAAAATCTGTATTTTTAAGGGCGGGCGGGACGGTCATAAACCGGGAATGGGGAAACTATCTTCTTTTCACCATGAAGCCCATGAAAAGAAGAGGGAGATTCCCCCTAAGAAACTTTCCATGGGATTCATGCTCTTTAAATTCAATCCTTGTTTCCAGTCATTAAATCTGATTTTTTTTCATTGTCTGTCACCTGACAGGCATTGCGTATTCATGTGGATACTCCCATTTTTGGGAGCAGATACATCTGTAAGAATAAATATATTCCCACAAATCCGCCCAGGTATAATAATGTTTCCATGGATCACCTTTCTTAAAAAGAATTAAATCACCGGGCCTAATCATGGTTAATCCCATTTATGCACCATCAGGCCGGCAGACTTTCCCTTAATCATATCAAAGAATGTCTGTTAATTCAATCACATGAATCAATTCATAATACTCGGAATGAACACACCCTAGAATCCCCGAGTGTTTCCCAGCCTCTGCCACAGCAGACCCGAGTCAATATTAAAAATTGCATTTTCACCAGGGCAATTACATTTTCCTTCAACCCCATTATATTGGCTCGGGCTTTGGCTCAAAAAAACGAAGGTTTTCTAATAATAGTCTTAATTTTTGATTTCCAGTTTTAGGGACAGCCTTAATAGACATATTGGTCGCTTGGTTAGTTTCATTTTGGAAATGATCAATCGTCTTTTTTCTGATCTTTTTGCATGTTGATATACCAATCTTCATCGCCATATAACGTGTCTGAACACTCTGGACACATACCATGACTAAAGGCTGCTTCCGAGTGTTTTTGTATATATGATTCGATTTGGTTCCAATATCCTTTATCGTCCCTTATTTTTTTGCATTTTGAGCAAATGGGTATCAGCCCACTCAAAATTTTAATTTCTTCTTCTGCCTTTTTTTCAGCAGTGAGATCACGAATTGCCGTAACTCTGACCAGGCGTCCCTTATATGAAAACATCTTAGCGTGAATCTCTACAGGAAATCTAACACCATCTTTAGTTAATCCAATAGTTTCGTATGGTTTTTCATCGTTGGATGATATCTTGTTTTTTACCTCTTCCCGCAATTCTTCAGCGATAAGATCTGTTGATTTCATGCCAACCAACTTTGTTGTTTGGTAGCCGAGAATTTTGGCCATGGTGCTATTTGCTTCAAGAATAATACCTCCTTCAGAAATAGCAATCCCCTCAAAGGCAGCATCAGAAAGGCTGCGAAATTTGTCTTCACTTTTTATTAACGCTGTGTTTGAGACAATTAATTCTCTGGTTCGATCATCAACCTTTTCTTCAAGTTTATTAATCAGGTTATGGATTGTCTCCCCCATCATGTTAAAGGATATTCCCATTTCCCCAACCTCATTATCTTTGTACACCTCAACCCTTTTTTTAAAGTTTCCCTGCACTATTTGGTTTGCAGCATTTTTAATTTCCATGATTGGTTTACTTATGCCAATCCCAATTTTTCTGCCAATCCACACTCCAATTCCAATTGTGAGTATTGCAAAAAAAATGATAATCAGGAGTCGAATTACAATATCCCAAAACAGTTCATCGGCAGGATTTATAATAAACATCTGCCAATCTATTCCTCTCCCGTCATTAATTGAATAAACTCCAACAAAATATGGATTAAAGCCTATCCACATTAATTTAATATC
>PIVS01000892.1 GCA_003353855.1 Desulfobacteraceae bacterium | reverse complement strand
GAGAGAACCACGGAACGTTGGTCAATAAAGATCAGGAATTGGGATTTAATAAAAAAGGTAACCCTTAACCCTGAGCATTCAAAAGATAATGTTATTGAGAAAGCAGCTTCGTAATCAAATTTAAAAACGACCGAAACCCTTTAACAAAAGCTGTTTGACATAAAAGGAATCCGACCCGACAATTTTACAGAAAAAAATTTGCATTATCAATCCCCATGAAATGGAATCATTTCTGGCAAAGACACAACAACTATTCCAAAAGATACTAACAGCCCAAAAACTTGATCCCTCAAACAACAAATCAGTATAAACCTGTCCATTTAGGATCGAAAACATAATGAATTGGACAGCTGGCAGATTCCAATCAGCCAATGGAAAGACAAAAGGCCTAACGTTCAAAAACCTTCCGGGCCTTTTTTCATATTGCTTTTCAACTAAATTTCATATTTAATCAGCAGTTCATATATCGAACCGGTCATTATGATTTAATAGAAAAGACAGGCACCATGCTTAAAGATGATATCAAAAAAACCATCCATCTGTCCCTGCCCATGGTTGTGGGACAGCTCGGCCAACTCACCATGTCCCTGGCGGACAATATCATGGTGGGCCGGGTGGGTACCGATTCCCTGGCAGCCGCCGCCATAGGCAATGCATTATTTACCCTGGTCATGGTGCTTGGATTCGGGATTTCCATGGCCGTCACCCCCCTGACAGCCATGGCCGCTGGTGCGGGAAGAGATCGGGACTGCGGCATGATGCTGCGCCAGGGCCTGATTGTCAATCTTTTGTCCGGTGTGTTCCTCTGCGGACTGACCTTTGCCGGAGCAGAATCCATCCGATTTATGAACCAGCCCCAAACCATTGTGACACCGGCAATTCTCTATATGCAGGTGCTGGGGTTTTCCATGCTGCCCCTGATGCTCTTCCAGTCCTTCCGCCAGTTTGCCGAAGGCGTCAGTTTTCTGAAACCGGCCATGATCATAACCCTTCTGGCCAACCTGGTCAATATAGCGGTTAACTGGGTCTTTATATACGGCAATCTCGGAGCGCCGGCCATGGGTCTTACCGGAGCCGGTATTGCCACCTTTTCCTCCAGGATCTTCATGGCCCTGGTCCTGATGTGGGTAATCATGACGGCCCCGGCCTTAAAGCGGTATGATCCCTCTCTTCGGTACCGGAAAATTGATGTCACCATGATGAAAAAGCTGTTAAAAATCGGCATCCCCTGTGCCTTTCAATACTTTTTCGAAGTGTCTGCCTTTGCCGCATCCTCGGTGATGGTGGGGTGGATGGGCACCCAGGCCCTGGCCGCCCACCAGATCGCCCTGAACCTGGCATCCATTTCCTTTATGGTGGCCATGGGCATCTCAGCC
>PIVS01000331.1 GCA_003353855.1 Desulfobacteraceae bacterium | reverse complement strand
AGCGACAGAACAACCATAGACCGGTTAATATTTGCGTCACAGAAATCTGCCGTGGTGTTGATTGCCACATCCAGGTATCCAAACGAATTGGTCAGAATGGGAAAACTTGCAAAGCGTTACAAACTAAAACTGATTCTGCTCACGGACAGCACTTCCTGCCCTTTGATTCAATTTAGCGACCATGTTATCATAGCTCCGTTGAAAACCATTCCTTTTTTAGGAAGTCCATCATCCCTCATCAGTCTGATCAATTATTTGGTTCATACCCAGGCATCGGTTATGGGAAGCGCATTAAAAGATCACCAGGAAAAACTTGAACAGGCATATCTGGAAAATGATATTTTGTTCAACTATTAGGTCAGCCCAACGTATACCAAAGAATATGGTTATCATCAATTAATCCCATGAAAAGAAAAATCGAATTACTGGCCCCGGGTGGAGATATCGATTCCATAAAAGCTGCAATTGCAGCAGGGGCGGATGCTGTATACTGCGGGTTGAATAGATTTAATGCCAGGAACCGGGCAACCAATATAAATTTTGAAGATTTAAACGGGATTTTAAACCTTGCCCATGAACACAATTGCAAAGTTTTTTTAACCCTTAATATAATTATAGTGGGAAGTGAAATCCCGGCCCTTGTAAGATTGCTGAATAAACTTGTTAATACAAGCATAGATGGTGTAATTGTTCAGGATTTGGGATTGTTTTATCTATTATCAACCTATTTTAAACCTCTTGAAATACATGCATCCACCCAGCTTAATACCCACAATGAAGGTCAGATAAAATTTTTAAGCAAACTTGCGGCAAGCCGGGTGAACCTTCCAAGAGAGTTAAATATTGATGAGATAAAAGCTTTAACTCTGGCGGGGCATGAAAATAACCTTTTAACGGAGGTCTTTGTCCACGGTTCCTATTGTATCAGCTTTTCAGGCCTTTGTTATATCAGTTCGGTCCACGGAGGGAACTCGGGAAATCGCGGCAGGTGCAGCCAGCCATGCAGGGATAGATATTTAACCACCCCCAAAGGTAAAAATTTCCCCCTGAACCTTAAAGATAATTCAGCATATTCTGATCTAAGGGAATTATCCGATGCAAAGGTTGCCTCCCTGAAGATTGAAGGAAGAATAAAGAAGTTTGATTATGTATTTACGGTGGTAAATTGCTGGAAAAAACAGCTCCAGACTTTTTATAGTAAAAATAGACTGAACACTGACAATAGTGATCTTTATAAGGTTTTTAACCGGGATTTTTCAAATGCTTATTTAAAGGGAGATATTAATAAAAATATGTTTATTGATAATCCCCGGGATCATTCAATTAAACAATTTTCCGGTATCAATGATAATTCTGCCGATAAAAAACAGGTAAAGGGCAAGATAGAATATTATGAAGAAAAAGATGAAATTATAGCCAGTGTCAAAAAGAAAATCAACGGCTTAAGCATAGCTAAAGCCCCCTTGATAATAAGTGTTTCAGGCAAACTTGATACTCCTTTAAAGGTATTGGTAAAAACGCCTGACACCTCATTTGTTGTTCTTTCCAAAGCCAATCTTGTCAAAACAAACAAGGATAGTGTTGCCAAGTGTTTGACCCACCCTTTTTTATTGGAAAGATTTTCTGCCTTAAATGACAGGGCATATTACATTGAGCATCTGGAATTGGAAAATCTTCAAGAAGAGTTGTTCATCTCTTTTAATGAGGTCACTTCCATAAAAAAACAAATTTTATTCATCTTAAACGGTTCAAAAGAAATTATTGACCCCATTGAGGTTCCCTTTTTAAAAAAAGAAAAGAGGATTAAAAAAAGAACCGGCCTTGGTGTATTAATCTCTTCCCAAAAGGATTTGTGCCTTTTGGACAGGACCTCTGTCGATATTTTTTTCCAACTTCCCAATTTCCTTAACAATGAAGTTTCAGGGCTTATCGATCTGTTTTTAAACAACCCCAGATTAATTCCCTGGTTCCCTGCTGTTTTAATGGGAGAAAACCATGGGGCTGCTTTAAAATTTCTTGGGCAGGTAAAGCCAAAACTGATGGTGACAAATAATACCGGAATCGCCTATGAAGCCTGTCAAAAGGGGATTCCCTGGATAGCAGGACCCCATCTTAATATTGTTAATTCCTTTAGCCTTTTATGTTTAAAGGAAAAATTTAATTGTTCCGGATCATTTATTTCAAATGAAATCAGTAAACATCAGATAAAAAGTATTATCCCACCTGAAAATTTTGAACTATACTATAGTATCTATCACCCTATTTTACTGCTGACCAGCAGACAATGTCTGTTTCATCAGGTTATCGGATGTGAAAAAAGTGCAATTGACAACCAATGTATTGAAAGGTGCAGTAAATCTTCATCAATTACAAATTTAAAAAAGGTTCCTCTTTTTATTGAAAAAACAAAGGGGAACTATCCTTGTATCTATAATAATCATAATTTTCTGAATACAGATATCGTCAGTGATTTACCCGATACCTTTTCCCGTTTTTTCATCGATTTAAGGGATGTAAAAACCGAAACCAGAATGAAGATGGATAAATCCGGTATAACAGCGCTTTTTGAAAAGGTTTTAGATGGAAAAAGTTCAAAAGAGGAACTTAAACAAAATATTTTTCCCACTACCTGCGCTCAATATAAAAAAGGAATCTAATGCTTTTTTGATTTAAAAAGGGCCGCCACTTCTTCGGGCATGACGGCAAATTGCCATGGTTTGCCCTTTTCAAGGGTACCCAGTTGGTCATCCATTAAAAGGGCCTTTGCAGGGTTATGGGTAATCAGCCCCATTGCCTCTTCCATGGAAAGATCCAGGTTGATTCCCTTAAGAAAATAGGAGAGTTCATTCCAAAGGTTCAGATCATGGTTGGATGCTATGCTGTCGGTTCCCAGACTGACGTTTATCCCTGCCTCCAGTATCTTTTCCCAGGGAGCCCTTCCAACACCGATAAAGGCGTTGCTGCGGGGACATAAACATATATTTGTCTTGGTTTTGGCAAGGATCTTAATGTCTGTGTCCGATACCGTAACACAATGTACTGCCAGGGTGGTTCTGTCCAGGATTTTAAGGTCCCGGGCATATTCAACCGGTGTCTTCATGGGCGGGGAATAACCCCTGCCCAGCATCTTGCTTTCTTCCAGCAATTTATAAAAGCCGGTTTTTTCCCCCATGAGCATACCTGTTTCATCCCCATGTTCAGACAGATGAATGGAAAAGGGCAGGCTCTTTTTTCTGTCCTGGGCTTTAATCTCCTGTATTACCTCTGGACTGGTGGTGTGAAGGGCATGGCCCGACCCTGCAATGACCCCGTATTTGGTTTTTTTATAGGGAATAGGACCGGCTAGAGAGTTCTCAATGGGTAAAAAACCAAAGGCTTCGCAAAAGCAGGTATGATAAACCTTCAGCTCCGTGAGGATGTCAGCTATTTGGGTATCTTGGGGTTTCAGTATATCGCCAAAACAGCAGGTGCCAAGGTCTCTGGCCTCAATCACAGCCTTTTTAACGGCATCAAAATCGGTGTCTTTGTAATCATGGGCTATCATGCTCAACAGCCAGGGGACAAATCCCTGGCCGGCCAGTGTTTTGTCCCGCAGCTTTGACAGGTTCAGGTGGCAATGGGCATTGATAAGCCCGGGCACAATGGTCACCTGTCCCAGATCGGTTATTCTCCCGGCATGTTCTTTTTTGAGAGTTGCATAGGGGCCGATTTCAAGTATGGTTTTTCCATCATGGATGATTCCGTGGTTATCAATGGCCTTTTGTCCGGGAATTCCCGTGATAATTTTTTTGCACCTGGTAAGTTGTGGTTTCAGATTTTCGTTTTTTGACAAGCCGTCTCTCCAGTGGTGATTGGTATCTACCCTATGAATAAACAACCATAC
Source organism: Desulfobacteraceae bacterium (assembly GCA_003353855.1). GTDB lineage: Bacteria > Desulfobacterota > Desulfobacteria > Desulfobacterales > Desulfobacteraceae > NBML01. The sequence continues at coordinate 1,699 of PIVS01000331.1, read as the reverse complement.
CCAGGGGTGTCAATAAAAATTGATTTTTCATCTTCATTTTATTGAAACTAAAAAGTGTTGTCTTGAACAAACCCCGGGCAATATGGTATCCTTAGGAATATAGTTTATCGAGTCTGCAGGCAGGTTTTATTTGCTGCAGGCTTTTATTTTTTAATGAAATGATGGGATAGCCAAAGCAATGTCACTGGTTCAAGAAAGAAGAAAAACCAGACAGATTAGTGTGGGCAGGGTAAAGGTGGGGTCCGGGGCCCAGGTGTTGGTCCAATCCATGACCAATACCTACACCCAAGATGTGGATGCCACGGTGGGACAGATTTTGTCCCTTGAAAAGGCTGGGTGCGAGATTGTCCGGGTTGCGGTTCCGGATATGGAAGCAGCCCTTGCCATCCAGCAGATCAAGGAGAGAATTCACATTCCCCTGATCGCAGATATTCATTTTGATTTCAGGCTGGCCCTGGCCGCAGCCGAGGCAGGAGCCGACGGTCTGCGGATCAATCCCGGCAATATCGGGGACACAAAAAAAATACAGGCGGTGGTGGATGCAGCCCGTGCCCATGGAATTTCCATCCGGGTGGGGGTCAATGCTGGTTCCCTTGAAAAAGAGATTGAAAAAAATTTAGGCACCACGGCCGAGGCTATGGTGGAAAGTGCCCTGTCCAATATCCGAATCCTGGAACGCTTGGGCTTTTATGATATCAAGGTGTCCCTCAAGGCTTCGGATGTGACCCGGACGGTTGAGGCCTATAGGATGCTGGCTTCCAAGACCGATGTTCCCTTCCATGTGGGGGTGACCGAGGCCGGGGGGCTCTATGCTGGGATTACAAAATCCGCCATCGGCATTGGCATGCTGCTATCCGAGGGGCTTGGTGACACCATCCGGGTTTCTTTGACCCGGGATCCTGTGGAAGAGATTCGGACAGGGTTTGAAATTTTACGGGCCCTTGGCATCAGAAGCCGGGGACCGGAGCTGATTTCCTGCCCCACCTGCGGCCGGTGCAAAATTGATTTGTTTAAAATTGCCCAGGAGGCAGAAAAAGCTTTACTTGAACGTTCCACTAAGATTAAAGTTGCGATTATGGGGTGTGCGGTTAACGGCCCCGGAGAGGCAAAGGAAGCAGATATCGGTATCGCAGGAGGGGACGGTAAGGGTATAATATTCAAAAAAGGAAAGGTATTCAAAAAAGTAGACCAGGATCAATTGGTGGGTCAATTGCTTTATGAAATAGACAAGATGACAGAAAATTCGGAGGAACGGAATGGCAAAGAAGAATAAAACAGCAATCACCCCAACCCGTAAAGAGGATTATGCCCAATGGTATCAAGAGGTTGTCAAGGCCTCTGACATGGCGGAAAATTCGCCGGTCAGGGGCTGCATGGTGATCAAGCCCTGGGGGTTTGCCCTGTGGGAAAATATCATGCATGAAATGGATTCAATGTTCAAGGAAACCGGTGTGAGAAATGCCTATTTCCCCTTGTTTATTCCATTGAGTTATCTTGAAAAAGAGGCTGAGCATGTGGACGGGTTTGCAAAGGAATGCGCCGTGGTGACCCACCACAAGCTGGAAAAGGGGAAAGACGGCAAACTTGTGCCGGCCGGGGAACTGGCTGAACCCCTGATTGTCCGTCCCACATCTGAAACCATTATCGGTGAATCCATGTCAAAATGGACCTCTTCCTACCGGGACCTGCCCATTCTGCT
>PIVS01000330.1 GCA_003353855.1 Desulfobacteraceae bacterium | reverse complement strand
CCAAAAGGCTGCTGGCCCACCACGGCGCCGGTTGGTTTATCATTGATATAAAAGTTACCGGCAGAATGGGTCAGGCGCCGGGTCATCCGGGTTATTGCCTGCCTGTCCCGGGCAAACACGGCTCCGGTCAGTGCATAGGCCGAGGTATTATCCACCATTTCCAGAATCTGGTCCAGAATCTGGTCCAGGGTCCTGTCCGGATCCTTATCTTCATATACATAAACCGTCAGCACCGGCCCAAAAATTTCCTCTACCATGGATTCATAAAGAGGATCATGGGCCAGGATCACGGTGGGTTCGATAAAATACCCCAGGGACTTATCCCGATCGCCCCCGGCAATGACATCGGCTTTATCCGATGCCGTGGCCCGGCTGATAAACCCGTCAATGGCATCAAATGATTTTTCGTCTATAACGGCATTTAAGAAGGGCTTAAATGACAGGACACTGCCGGTGTGCATCTCCGATAGCCGGGCCGTAAGTTTTTCCTGAAAACTCCCCCATTGGGATTGGGGCACATACAGCCTGGAACAGGCAGAACATTTCTGGCCCTGGTACTCAAAGGCGCCCCGGATGGCGGCTGTCACCACAGTATCCATGTCTGCTGACGGGTGCATGAAAATATAATCCTTGCCCCCGGTTTCCCCCACAATGCGGGGATAGGATTTATATTGGGCAATATTTTCCCCGGTTTTCTGCCACAGGGTATGGAACACATTGGTGGAGCCGGTAAAATGGATGCCGGCAAGATCCTTGTGGTCCAGGACAACATTACCTGTTGTTGATCCTTTGCCCGGAATAAAATTGATCACCCCGTCGGGCAGTCCTGCTTCCTTGAAAATCTCCATGAGATAATAGCCAGAAAGGACAGCCGTGGAAGCCGGTTTCCAGACGATGGTATTGCCCATCATGGCAGGAGCCGTACACAGATTGCCGGCAATGGCCGTAAAATTAAAGGGAGTCAGGGCAAAAACAAAACCTTCCAGGGGGCGATATTCGGTTTTGTTCCAAACCCCTTTGTCGGAAATGGGCTGATTGCCATATATTTCCTCCATGAAACACACATTAAATCTTAAAAAATCAACCAGTTCGCAGGTGGCATCGATCTCCGCCTGAAAGGCATTTTTGGACTGATTCAGCATGGTGGCGGCATTGATAAGATAGGTATATTTTTGGGAAATCAAGTCTGCGGCCTTTAGAAAAATGGCGGCCCGATCCTGCCAGTCCATGGCTTCCCAGGCCGGCTTGGCAGCCAGGGCCGCGTCAATAGCCAAATGGATTTCTTTTTCAGAAGCTTTGCTGTAGGTGCCGAGAATATGGCCGTGGTCATGGGGACATACGGCAACCCCGGTTTCACCCGTATGAATCTTCCGGCCGTTTATGATCAAAGGAATTTCCAGGGTCAGATCCATCTGCCGGGCCAGTTCTTTTTCCAGAAGTTCTCTTTCACAACTTCCCGGAAGATAGGTCTTGATTGGCTCGTTATAGGCTGGCGGCAATTTAAATATGCTGTTGCTCATTATTTTTCTCTCCAATATTATTCAAGGTTGGTATTCTCAGATCCGGTATTCTCAGATAGTATTTGCTGGGCTGATATTAAATTCTATGCCCTGGGCCAGGGGAAGGTCACGGCCCCAGTTAATGGTGTTGGTCTGGCGTCTCATATAAATCCTCCAGGCATCAGACCCGGATTCCCGGCCTCCGCCGGTATCTTTTTCTCCGCCAAAGGCCCCGCCGATTTCTGCTCCGGAAGTCCCGATGTTGACATTGGCAATGCCGCAGTCCGATCCTTTATGGGACAAAAACTGCTCCTGGTGGTAGATGGAGCCTGTAAAAATTGCACTGGAAAGTCCCTGGGGCACCTGATTGTGCAGTTCAATGGCCTGGTCCAGGGAATCGTAGTCAATAATATAGAGTATGGGGGCAAAGGTCTCCTGCTGGACAATGGAATAATGATTTTTCACAGCCACGATGGCCGGGGTTACATAGAACCCATTTTCAAAGCCCTCAACTGTGACATGGTTTCCGCCGTAGAGGAGGTGCCCCCCCTGTTCCAGGGCGGCCGCCAGGGCCCGGTCCATATCTGCCATGGCCCCGGCATCAATGAGGGGGCCCATCAGGGTTTTCTCATCCAAGGGGTTGCCGATCTGAACCTGTTTGTAGGCGTTTATAAGGCGGGATACAAAGACTTCCCTGACAGAGGACTGAACAATGATCCGCCGGGTGGAGGTACATCTCTGGCCGGCAGTGCCCACAGCCCCGAAAAGAGTGGCCCGGATGGCCATGTCCATGTCGGCATCTTCGGTAACGATAATGGCATTATTCCCCCCCAATTCCAGCAGGGTATGGCCCAGCCGTTCTCCCACTACAGCCCCCACCCGCTTGCCCATGGCAGTGCTGCCCGTTGCGGAAATCAAGGGGATCCTGGAATCATTGAGCATGGGTTCTCCCACATCCTGCCTAGTGCCGATGATCAGGTTAAAAACCCCCTCGGCCCCGTATTTATCCACCACCGGTGCAATGATGTTCTGGATGGCAATGGCGGTCAAAGGGGTTTTTGAGCTGGGCTTAAACAGGCAGACATCCCCGCATACCGCTGCGATCAGAGCATTCCATGCCCAGACTGCACAGGGAAAATTAAAGGCCGTGATAATTCCGACAATTCCAAGGGGATGCCATTGCTCATACATCCTGTGCAGGGGCCGTTCGCTGTGCATGGTCAGTCCATACAGCTGTCGGCTCAAACCCTGGGCAAAATCGGCAATATCAATCATCTCCTGGACCTCCCCCAGTCCTTCTGCCTTGATTTTCCCGGTTTCAAGGGAAATCAGGGTGCCCAGGGCCTCTTTTTTTTTCCTCAATAGGTTACCGATTTCCCGGACCATCTCTCCTCTTTTAGGAGCCGGCATCATTTTAAAAGATTCAAATGCGGTTACAGCTTTTTCCATAATGGTGTCATAGGCTCTTCTGTCTGCCATGGCCACCCTTGCAATGGGCTGGCCGTCCATGGGGGAATAACTGACAAGTTCATGGCAGTTGCTGGTGATCCAGCCCTTTTCACCCCCGGTGGTGGCACCGCTATTAGTCTCGTTTATGCCGAGGCTCTGCAAAATTTCAATAATTTTTTCTTTTTCCATGGGATTCCCCTCCATTTGACCTGTTATTTTTGACCTGTTATTTTTTAAAAATTTTCAATTACTTGTAATATACGCATTTGCCGTATATAGTAAAATTCATAATTTTTCTGATTATCATGAATTATTTTCATACATAGGAGTTCCATGGACCTCTACCATTTAAAAACTTTTTTCTTTCTGGCCAAGGTGAAAAATTTTACCAAAGCAGCCTCTCTTTTATTTGTCACCCAGTCGGCGGTAAGCCATGCCATAAAAAAACTGGAAGCCTCCGTTGATACCCCCCTGTTTAAAAGAAAAGGAAAAAATCTTTCCCTGACCGATGCCGGGCATACCCTGTTTGCCTCCTGCGAAAAGATCTTTTATGAAATAGAACGGGCAGACCAGGATATCGCCCGGTTCAAAAAAGAGGCCAAGGTGAGAATCCGCATCGGCAGCACCGTGGAGTTCGGCACCTCCATCCTGATCAAGCATATCAAAGACTTTCTGGATGCCCACCCGGATATTCTCCTGGACTTTCTTTTTTCCCATCATCTTGAAACACCCCTGGTTCAGGATGAGGTGGACCTGATCATTGACTGCAAGGAGCATCTGCTGCCAAACCTGGAAAAAATCTATCTTTTCCAGGAACAATACATTACCATTGCCTCTCCAGCCTTTGTCAGGGAACATAAGATCCGGTCCGTGGAAGGCCTTGAGAAAATTAACATCCTCTCCAATGACAAACACCTTAAATGGTGGCAAAACTTTATCACGGCCATTCCTGAAAAAAAGAAAAGCTGCCTGAAAAACGTGGTCCAGATCAACCATATCCGTGGTATTATCAATGGAGCCATTTCAGGGCTTGGAATTGGATTTGTCCCCAAATATACTGTTTTGCGGGAGCTGGAAGAAAAAATTTTAATTGATCCCTTCCCTTGGATTAAGCCAGGGGCAGACCACTTTAATATTTTCATAAAAAAAGAAAAGCTGGCATTCAAAAAGAACAAAAGTCTTGTGGACTACCTGAGCCTGCTCAAGCCCTCTGAATTTGGTGTTGATTAAGCAAGGGAAAAATGACAGATAAACATACAACAACAGGATTAACATGTGGAAACTGACAGATCTCAATGAAGAGACAAATGAACCTGGCACCCTCTTCGAACAATTTGAACACTATATCCGGGAAAAAAAGCTCTATTTTATCGTTGCACGGGGAGAATGTGTCAACCTAAAGCAAAAGGGTCTGGGACAAGAGAAAGTAAAGGCATACCTCAAAGAATACGCTGCCTGCGATTTTTCCATGATCGCCCTGTTTAATGGAAAACCCAAAGCCCCTTTTATTGCGGCAAATATGGAGTTTGACAGGAGGATTGCCAGGGTTAAGTATCTCATTGATTTTAACGAAGAGGCAACAACGGGTAAGGCAAGTCCCTTTTATAGTAAAATACTGGGGGCATTTGCCACCAATTTTTTTGCAGTGCACCCCCAAATTGAACAGCTCTGGTTCCCCTTTGCCATTGAGAACATCGTGGGCAGTAAAATGGGAGTTCAATCCGTGGATTTGGGAACGGCCATTTTAAGGTGAGCCAAAAAAAAGACCCGGCGCACCCGGCTTTCAACAGGCCTGGTGGCCGGGCCGTATGGCCGGGCCTTTTGGACAGGTTATAGAGCTGTACCCGGGTCCTGGGACCGGATCTTTTTGGATTTAAGATACATTATCCTAATATCAGACATTCCTTTGACCGATGGCCGCTTTTTTTAGCCGCCCACCGATAACATAGATGTCGCTCTTCCGGACTTCTGCTGCCATAGTCACATTCCCTTAATTCTTCCACCAGCCGCGCTTTTTCCAGGGCGCAGCATTCCCTTGCCTTTATGCTCACGGATCTCGCCATAATATCACCTCCGGCAATCTCTATTATTTATATTTGTCAGCTTCATCCATTGAATTTATACGTTCCAAATGCAAAAGCTGTACCCATAAACTAAGGCGATCTTGACCAAATGCAATCTTTTTTATTTATTCCGAATATTATTTCTTTCTCCAAATCTCATAAGCCACGACAAACTAATTAAGCTAAACACTTACCCCATCCCCGGGGGCCGGGATAAAGGTATCATATCCTTTTTCCTGCAGTCGTTTTTCAAAGGTTTGACTCTGGGCTGCCTCACCGTGGACGATGGCAATTTTTTTAATATTCAGATTGGACCCTGTGATGATGCGCTCAAGCTCATGCTTGTCCCCATGGGCGGAGAACCCGCCTATCTTTTCCACACGGGCTTTCAGGGGATAGGCTTTGCCCAGTATTTTGACTTCCGGGGACTCCCAGGCTTCCCCATTGGTAAGGCCCATACCCATCTCTTCAATGCGCCGGCCCAGGGTGTGCTGGGCCATATACCCCACCAGTAAAATGGTGTTTTTAGGATCATGTATTTTATGCCGCAAATGATGGAGAATCCGCCCGGCCTCACA
>PIVS01000891.1 GCA_003353855.1 Desulfobacteraceae bacterium | reverse complement strand
TCTTTGATGGTGTGTTCTGTATTCTTCAACGTCACGTTCCCAGCCGCCCTCAACCTCATCCTCTTTCCAGAAGATATAGGGGTTGGTTCTCGGGTATTGTACGTGCTGGGGAGCAGCTTTAATACCAGTAACTTGGAGAAGTTTCTGGAAACCCTGACGCATGATCAGCTCACCAAGTCTTTCACGGTTCTTGCCTTCTTCCATCCACCAATCCCAAACATTTTCAATAACTTCAGTGATTGCTTCATAATCATTGTCAGGATTACATTCTACAAATGGAACCAGCAGAGAACCCATCTGGGCACCATCAAGAATCGGTGCTTTTGCACCAACCAGGATAGAGAGACCGGTTTCTTTACCAATTTTAAGGGCTCTTGGCATTACATTGATACAATGCATACAACGGGTACAATTGGAATTATCAATGAAGAGTTTTTTGTTCTTAAACTGCATACATTTTGTGGGGCAAAGACCGGTCACTTCTTTTTCAATGTCAAAGGGACCCCAGTCTTTGGAACCGCGGAATGCGCCTGCATTTGCAGGATAACCATCAGCACATTCAACATATTTATTAACGGCATCCTGATCGATACGGATATCATCTTTCCAAGTACCGATAAAGGACATGTCAGAACGTGCAATAGAAGCTACGCAACAGTTGGAGCAACCATCAAGTTTGAATTTAAACTTGTAGGGGAAGGCGGGACGATGAAGCTCATCCTGGTATTCCTGGGTCAGAAAGTAAACCAATGCGTTGGTGTCATAGCATGCATACTCGCATCTGGACTGGCCAAGGCAATCGGCAGGTGTTCTCAGGTTGGAACCTGATCCACCAAGGTCCTGATTCATGTCATGGGTCAGTGTATGGAAAATTTCTTCTAGCTGAGGAGTTGTGGTACCCAGAAGAATGATATCTCCTGTGGCGCCATGCATATTGGTAATACCGGATCCTCTGAAGTCCCAGAGTGCAGTCAGCTTTCTCAGGTAGTCTGTTGTATAGTATTTACCTGCGGGCTGGTTTACACGCATTGTATGGAAATGAGCTACGCCAGGGAATGCCTCGGGCTGATCGCAGTATCTACCGATAACGCCGCCGCCATAACCGAAAACACCTACGATACCGCCATGTTTCCAATGGGTTCTGCCATGTTTGTAAGAAAGTTCCAAAATACCCAGTAGATCGTCTACAGTATCCACTGGGATCTGGTATTCAACACCTGCTTCATTCTTTGCTCTGACTTCAGCCTGCTGTTTCATGTCAGAGACAAAGCTAGGCCATGGGCCGGATTCCAGCTGGTCCAGTAAAGGAGTCTCATGTTTTGCCATTTACTTACCTCCGTTAATAGTTAATTTACACTCAATTAATGAAAAGGTTTTCCA
>PIVS01000890.1 GCA_003353855.1 Desulfobacteraceae bacterium | reverse complement strand
CATGGAGATGTGGATTGTAATTTTGAAAATCACCCTAGGTCTGCACAGCAATGCTGGCTCCGGGAACAGCATCATCATATGACACAGCAGATTTTAAATATGTACTGAAAACCCATTGGGTGCGGTTCTTCTGAAACAAGTCTAAGTATTTGAATTTAAATGGGCACATCGTTTTCTTTTTTAATTATTTCGAAAATTTTGCCAAGATAATATCATTGCAAACGGATATCGCCTTTGATTTTTCAAGCGAAGATATAACACTGATTCAGGATATTGTTGGTACCTTTGGTGGTATCAGCCGTCGTGAGCTGGCGCATACAGTATGTGAGCTGTTGGAATGGAAGCGCCCTAATGGTCGTCTTAAAGCCAGAGAATGCGGAGATTTGTTGGAGCTTTTGGAAGCCAAAGGTTCTCTAACCCTACCAGAGAAAAAGCGGAAAGGTTATACTGGTCCTCATAAAATTGTTCCAAACACTCCGATCAAACAGCCCAACAGCAGTCTTAAAGGCAGCGTGGAAGATTTTGTTCCCCTTGAGGTCCAACGGGTCCAAAATCGTAGTTACTTGGGAACTATAAATGTGAATGAGGCCAATATGTTAGAGGCAGGTAGGCTTGACGGTTTCTGGCTACTCGTAACCAATCATATTGAGAAGGAGGGTGAGCCTTTTAAAATCTCCCCAGAATCTGCTATAGCTCCTTACCGGGAAAAGGTTGTAATAGAGTCGGCCTTTAGAGATATCAAATCATTTGCGGAAGTATCACCAGTTCATGTATGGAAAGAAATCCACGTCAAAGCCCATTTTACAATCTGTGTTTTGTCACACCTAATTAATCGTACCCTCACTTTACGGCTTCATGAGAATACGGGAACGCTAATAGAAAATATCGTGGCACATGAAAGACTGTATTCTGAATTGTCCGGGTGCATGATTGACCGTATTAAAATTGAGAGCGCGAACTTATCAACTTATAAAAAGAGTCTTCTTACAGAGAAACAAAAAGAGTTGCTCGAAAGGATTGGTAAGAAGGATATACTTGCGCTTGACATTATAAAGAACTGAGAATTTAAATTTCTCAGCAGAAATTACGTCTACGAAAAAAAACGGGATGTCAATGAATACGCCTGCTTGACCTATTTAAGTGGTAAATATGGGATTAAAGCTCAAGCTTGATGTTATATAAACTTTGTACAACATCCCGCCACTGCCCCATGGGACGTTCTTTTTCAAAAGCTTGTTCAAGTACTCCCAATCTGCGCCATTTGCCGTGTGCCTTCGGCAAGCCTGCGTGTTTTTAATTTTGGGAGATGATATTTTCGGTTCCAAACTTAAACATATAGGAGGAACCGATGAGTAAAAGAGTACCAACCACCAAGCAAATCTCGG
>PIVS01000329.1 GCA_003353855.1 Desulfobacteraceae bacterium | reverse complement strand
AAAAAAGCGATCACCAAAATAATGGGCAATAGATCCGTGAAGGCTCGTTTGAGTTTTATGAGAATTAATTTAATAATCATTTTATTTCCTGTGGATTATAATAGAGGTCAAATTGTTTAGGTTATTCGTGAATAGCTTGACCCCTAGATACAAAAGAAATGCCTTGCCCACTTTGAGTGCTGATCATAATGGCCTCTATTAAAGGTGCATTTGAAAGTCCTTTGGATTTCCATCTCACAATAAATTTGGCTCCGGAACCTCCGCTTTTATCTTTGGCTTTAATGACATAGCGAATTGTGGAAAATTTTTTTAAAACAATGGGTGTTTCTAAATACTTTTTCAAGAGTTTACCGTTCGAATCAAAATAATCAATGGTATGAAGCATTATATTTTTATCCAAATTTGTATTGCGGATGCTTAGCGTCGCAGTCAGGTTAATTTCTTTCTCCCTATCACCATGGTAGATATGTGAATAAACAGGAACATAAATACTCTGTCCCATTAACCGAATTTGATTCGAATTTGCACTCCCCTGAACTGGAAATATGCCCATTATTATCAAAATCAATATAAAAAAATATAATGCTGCTAATATAGTGCCTTTCATTGGTTTGCTCCTTTATTTGCCGTGACAGCTATCTGCCACATTATATCAAAAATCCAGACCCTGGGTTTTATTGTTTTTAACATTTGTCATGACATTGGAAATATACTGTGAAACCACCTCATCCAGTTATTGCAGTATTCAAAACACGTCTTCGGTGATAACCTTATATCATCGTGTCACAAATCAACTTAAACACATCTGACAGCCTGAGGATGCCGATAACTTTGTTGGCCTTCGAGACGAGCAGAGATTGGTGGTGGCCGAGAATTAATTGATGGATGGCTTTGGCAATGGTGGCGGTTTCATCCACATACTCTCCTTCCTCCAGGGAATACATGATGTCTTTGACCTTGAGGATTGAGGCGGTTTTCACAAGCGTTTCAAGGCTCTCCTCCCAGAGACAATATTGATCCATCATGGAACTCAGGAAGTTATTGCTCAGGCCGAACCTGGACAGGCCTATTTTGCTCATTTTTTCCGAGTATCCGATTTTGCAGTATTTGGGCTCAAGGGACCTTAGAACATCCAGATGGCTTATCTTTCCCACAATATTTTTATCTTTGTCAAACACGAGAACCGCACGGTGTTTATAGCTTTTTGGGTCGTTGTGCTTCTGGGTTTCCTGGAGGGTTTTTATAGCTTCTTCCAGGGTAGCCTCTTCATGAACCGCGGCATATTCTGACAAGGGAACCATGATGTCTTTAATAAATATTGTTTTCATATGTAATTTTCCTTAGGTTATATTTAACAATATGGGCATGCCCATGAGGGGCCAGATAAAGGCGACTGCCAGACCCACCACTATCATGAGAATAATACTGGCCGGTATCCCATAGAGGAAAAACTCTCCGGTGGTGAATTGTTTTGAATTATAGGCAATGGCATTGGGGGCCGCACCCACCAGGAGCAAAAAGGGCATGCCCGCTGTTACCAGGGCTGCAAACAAAATCACTTCCGGTGCCACATTCAGATAGGGAGCCACCACGAGAGCCACGGGTAAAGAGATGGCAATGGCTGCCACATTCATGATAAAGTTGGTCATCATCATGATGAAAAAGGCAATGCTCATGACAAAAACAAACCAATGGGAGTCCTTGAATATGGCCAGCCAGTTGATGGCCAGCCATTCTGCCGCCCCTGTTTCCCAGAGGCAGAACCCAATGCTCATGGCACCGCCGAACAGCAGCATGATATTCCACGGCACTGTTTCCAGGTCTCTAATGTCCAGCAGGCGGAAGACAAAAAACAGGATGGTGGACACCAGGATGATGGCGTTTTTGTCCAGAACGTTTAAGGCCGGAATAAATTGTTTAACGGACATTATAAAGATGCAGGAGAAAATAATAACTGCGGCCAGAATCTCATCCCGGGTGATTTTTCCCATGGCCTTGCTCAGTTTTTTTGCTTTTTCACGCAGTCCCGGGATGGTCTTTTGTTCCGGCTTGAAAAACACCATGAAAAACCCCCATAAAATAAAGGTCATGGCCCATCCAATGGGAAACATATAAAAGGTAAGCTCAAAAAAACTGATATCCCTGCCCACGATGTCCGTGTAAAAACCAAGGGCAACCGCGCCCCTTGCAGCCCCCAGCAAAGTAACAATACTGCCGGCGCCGGCAACAAAGGCCATGCCCATGAACAAGCCTTTGCCGAATTTGGTGGGTTTGTCATCTTCGGAATACATGGCATAGATGGTCATCAGAAGAGGATACATGGTGGCAGCCACCGCGGTGTGGGCCATGATATGGGTGAGGGCGGCTGTTACCACAAAACAGCCCAGATAGATCATGCTTGTTTTTTCCCCCACAATGATCAGCATTTTATAGGCCAGCCGCCTGGTCAGTCCTGTCTTGGTGAACACCATACCGATAACCAGAGATGCAAAAATAAAGAGCACCGAGGGGGTCATGAAGTCGGTGAACGCCTTGGAAGCCGGTCGGATCATGAACAGCACCTGCAATACGCCGATGGTAAGGCTGGTCACGCCGATGGGAACCACTTCAAACACCCACCAGGTTCCGGCCAGAAGAAAGACCGCCAGGGCGCCCTTTGCTTGCTGGCTGAGGATAAAATGTTTACCGCTTGGGTCAATAGCATCGGGCCAAGGTGGAGAAAAGTTTACAATTGCAAAGAGGATAACGCCTGTCAGCAGAAACAGGATTCGTTTCCAGTCAATTTGAGTATGTGAATGGTCCATGGTTTGGGTTGTCATGACTATCGATCTCCTGTAATTACCAGCCGTGAGTCCGTAAGATGTTGTCTATTTCAGCCTGACGAATACGTTCTTCATGGGCATGCTTGTGGGCATTTGCCTTTTTGATTTTGTCTGCGAGACGTTCTGTTTCCGTGGGTTTGATCAAAAAATCAAATGCGCCCAGTTTCATTCCCTGGATGGCATTCTCCACGGTTGCTTCTCCTGTCAGCATTATCACCGGGACCAGGGGGGTTGCTTCCTTTATCTTTTTTAAGGCGTCAATGCCGTTTATTTCAGGCATCTGAACGTCTAGAATGATAACATCAAAATCAATTTTTTCAGCTATTTCAATGGCCGCGCCGCCAGAGTCTACGGTGGTGACATCAAAGTCTCTCATTTCAAGCCGTTGGGCCAGGGTTTCGATGAATTCCTTTTCATCATCCGCGATCAACACTTTTATTTTCATTTTTATGCGGGTCCTTATGTGTTAGGTTTCTTAAGAAACAGGCAATGGACAATATTATACCCTTACGGCATCTATCTTTTCATAGGCTTTTTTCATGGTCTGGGTAATTAAATCAATATCAGCCGGTTTCTGGAGATAGGCAAATGCCCCCAGGTTCATACAGGTTTCTCGATCCGCCTCAGAGCCGTGGCCGGTGAGGATGATGACTTCAATATGAGGTTTGGTTTCTTTGATGGTTTTTAATACTTCAAACCCGTCAATTCCGGGCATTTTCAAGTCCAGGAGGATGACTTCCGTATCTTCTTCATCCGTAAAATCCAGGGCTTCCTGGCCGTTATAGGCAATTTCGTTTGTGAACTGGCGCATTTTGAGACGTTCAGACAAGGTCTGGACAAATTCCTTTTCATCGTCCACCAGCAGAATTCGTAAAGGGGTTTCAAATTCATAGTTATGAATAATATTGCCCTTGTAATAATTCTGACCAATTTTCGTTTCCACTGAATTGACACCCGGAATGGCTTCTGCGGTCTGAATGATTTCCTGCTGGAATTTTGTGAGCAGCATCACTTTTTTATCAATAGTGACCACCACATTTCCTTTGTTGGATTCCACTATAAGTCCCTGTCCGATATAACTCAGAGCCAGTTCAACATCCGCTGCCAGTTTAAAGTCAAAAACTTCTTGTTGGATGAGATCTTCCAGGGTAAAGGGCAGTTTTTTTAAATATTTTGAAACAAGATCCACGGCTTCCGTTGCGTCAAGCTTGCCCGAAGGAATCACAATGTCATAGAGGGATTGATCCCAGGCTTTTTTATTAAACAGGGCTGTGGTCCATAAAATGGCATGTTTATCAGACAGCTCAATTTCTTTGGTTGCTTCTTTTTCCGACACCCTCTTTTTGGCCATCCCGTTTTTAATCCGTTGGGCTTTCTCGGCAATAATAAGCACCCGCATGACATGGGTGACGGTTTTGGGTATCAGATGCCCGATGAGTCCATGGAAAATGCAATTGCCTTCACCGACCAACTCCGAGAGGGTTTTTTCTATAGCAGAGATGCATTTTTCACGTTCCTGGGTAAAATCATTAAATGCGATTTGACGGCTTTCCAGCACTTTTTGGAGTGTTGACAGGCTGATGTTGTGGGTGAAATGTGTTATCTCAAGAATATCGGCATCGCTGACGATGCGGCAATTGAATTTTTCACCCAGCTGCTGGACAATCTCTTCTGAATTTGCATGTAATCCGTTTGTTATAGTTAAGATTGACATATTAATCTCCCTGTTATTGGTTATTTTATTTTACGCTTTGCTATCAGCAATTATAGCAAAGGCAAAGAACGTGCCAGTGGTGATAGTCTCATAAATTAAGCTGGTTAGAAGATATACAAACAAAAGAAGAGCAAAATGAAACAAAATGAAACGAAGAATGAAGAACAATTTGAGACAAAATGATACTTCTGTTTGGAGAAGGGCCTCTACAACAGAATTCGAATACCCATGAGTGCCTGAGCAATGGGGCTTGGTGTCAGGCTTATCTCTTTGCAGCTCGCTTGGAAATCACTTTCATTGGCTGGACAGGGACAGTAACACCAAAATACAATCCAGAAACAATAAAAAAAACGGCAATACTGAAAAACATTCCCACAGGATTCATGCCATTCACCAGAATCATTGCGATGGCAATGGGCAATAATGCGCCAAGGTCACCCAATGAACCAGCTAACTCCATCCTATTAAATCTTAAGTTTTTAAACATGATTTTTCCTTATATGAAAACCGATTGATACAATAATTTTATGCACAGAATGAATAAAACAATGCTGAAAAGAACATGAATATTTTTGCCTTTGAGCCCTGTACTCACAAGCCTTGCACCGACTTGCCCTCCAACAAAAGCGGCAATCGCTGCAGGTAGTATAAATCCCCAATTAATTTCACCCTGGGACGCATAACCCAAAAAACCTGTTAATGATGAAAAACAGACTATAAAAGTAGATGAGGCGGCGGCTATTTTTGTTGGTGTTTTAATGACATATATGAGAAGCGGTACAACAAATACTCCGCCGCCTATTCCAAGTAAGCCACCCATCAGACCAATTAAAAGTCCGATCATAATCCCACTGACAATTTTTTTTGATGATTTCATGGGAATCGATGTCTTTGTTGTGGATGGGGAGATTAGCATACGGATTCCCGCCAACAACAGAACAAGTGCCAATAGGATCATAAATGGCTTAGGAATAAGTTTTTAATAAAGTAAACGAAATTACCTATAATAACAGTGAGTTATAAAAATCTAGACTTTTTTGTTTTAATATGCGATAGTAACGGTGACACTTGAACTCATTAA
>PIVS01000889.1 GCA_003353855.1 Desulfobacteraceae bacterium | reverse complement strand
ACGGCATCTCTTAATCCAGGCCCATGACCGACGCTTATGTCCACGCAGTCGCTTGTATTTATTCCTGGCCCAACGCCCAAGTCTTAAATCAATCTTTACCAGAAACCTTTTCAATGGCTCTGGATAAAAGTCCCCGTAGTAAGCAATCCATCCTCTCACCATTGGGTTGATTCGTTCTGCCAACTCTGGCAACGTTGATTGTGTATTGCGATTAATCCTTAGATCTCGCACAATTCCATTCATACGTTTAAGAGATTTTCTACTGACGCCAGGATTGAAGCCTGTGAACAGATTGCCTTTTCTATCCTGAACTGTTCTCCCATGAAAGCTGAAACCTAAGAAATCAAACCTGGTCAGGGGATAAGCTCCCTTGCGTTTATTATCTTTGCAGTAAACCAGTTTCGTTTTGATCGGATGCAGTTGAAGCTTACAATTTCCCAATCTTTCCTTCAGGTTTTCCAACAGTGCTTCAGCCTCTCTTCTGGTCCAACAGTGGCAAACTATATCATCGGCATATCTCTCAAACAATATGCCGGGATTATTCAGTCTCATCCAGTGATCAAAAGCATAGTGCAAATAGAGATTCGCTATTAGCGGGCTTATCACACCCCCTTGCGGCGTTCCGCAAGTTCGGCTTTCTAACTCACCATTTTCTAACTGAATCGGGCATTCCAACCAACGTCGTATATACATCCGTATCCACTTCTCTATAGCGTGCTTTTCCACTGCCCGCATCATCAGTTCATGGTCAATGGTATCCCTGACGAACGGAACCCATCTCCTTTGGGAATCAGGACCTGCCTGACAGGATGTGGATGATAACTTCCTGAACTCATACGATTCCACAGTTTGTACAGATTACCACCCAAATTGCGCTGGTATACCTGTATACTTTCTTTGTCCACGCCTGGCGCACCTTTATTGGCGGCCACACGCTTCCAGGCATCAAATATTAAGCGTTTGGGTATCTCAAAAGGTTTGGCCTTAGGTCGAGGATCATCCGGTACCACAGTTGTCCCCTCCGTTAGCCGAATAAGGTCATGCCTTCGCTCCTCCACCATTACAGCGTTCTCATCACTACTATGCATGACTCCGCCACTGTGCTCCGCATCGGTACTCTGGATCTTGCAGGTTCTCTGCTTGACCGGCTCCCTTAGCATCGGAACGACAGCTTCCCAAGTTCCATATCAGCGCCTGAAACGAAGTTCACGCCACCTCTATGTCGGATGCCACCAGACCAAAACTCAGGTTTCCGCCTGATTTGTCCCGGGATGATGTCGAGATCCCGGTTTTGACATCGATTGCAATTATCGACACTTCTTCGATGGTTCACTTTTGTTCGTCTCCTTCGTTCATACCCCACGGGATAATTCCCGCCTTTTCCTTT
>PIVS01000888.1 GCA_003353855.1 Desulfobacteraceae bacterium | reverse complement strand
GAATTTTATACTCTTTTGCAAGCTTTGACAGTTCACTTATCTTCATTTTATTAAGGTCTACAAGATTCATTCAATCTCCCGGGTTTTTTTCAATGGTTTGTTTTTCATCTGGTTATATTGGAATTGGCTTATTTAGGATTGTTTTGTTTAAGGAATACCTTTTTGATTTTGATAATCTGGAAGCCTATTTGGTTTGGGGAAAAAATAGATAGATAATCGAAATTCATTGTATTGTCGGTAGATAATTAAAATATTATGATTTCATTGTCAAGAATTCTTTTTTAATTTTTATGTAAAATTTTTCGACAGACTCAAAGAGCTCCCCCTGCCTTCCTTTATTTTCAATCACATGATCTGCATGTTTTATTTTTTCAACCTGGGCCATCTGCAAATCCAGCATCTTTCCCGCACTTTCCATTGAAACGTTATCCCGCTTGGAAATCCGCTCCAGCAAGGACGATTGGGTTGCCACCACTGCAATGGTCACATCAAATTCATTCTCCATACCCAACTCAAACAGGAGAGGGACCTCCACTGCACAGGCAGGCTCCTGTTCATATACAGCAGCTCCCATCTGCAGCACCATCTCCTCTATAATGAGGGGATGAAGCAGGGACTCCAGCTGCCTTCGCAGATCAGGCCGGTTGACCACAAGATCCCTCATCCTTGCCCTGTCAAGGGTTTTGTCTTTTTTGACCACATCAGAACCAAAGCAGGACACCACCACCCCATAGGCTTTTTGCCCGGGTTCAACCACCTGTCTCGCAATCTTGTCACAATCAAGGGTCACAAGACCCAGATTTTTAAACCCCTGGCAGACCAGGCTCTTACCGGAGCCGGCCGACCCTGTCACCCCTATTTTTAAAATATCCATCTTTCTTTTATGGCCCTGTTTTCTTAGATTGAGTGTTTGCCTTGCCCGCATAAAGATTGACTTATAATACGGCGTTGTGCTACTTTTCAAGCCCGTTTTTTAAAATATTTTTAATTACAATAAAAAGGAAAGACGAATGGAAAGAACACTCTCTATTATTAAACCCGATGGGGTTCAGAAAAACGTTATCGGTGAAGTTGTCAAACGCTTTGAAACCGAAGGTATTAAAATAGCCGCAATGAAAATGATCAAACTGTCAAAAAACCAGGCCCAGGGGTTTTATGCGGTCCACAAGGAACGTCCTTTTTTTGACAGCCTCACCGACTTCATGACCTCCGGCCCCATTGTTGTTATGGTTCTCGAAGGGGATGATGTTATCGCACGAAATAGAAAACTTATGGGCGCCACCAATTTTAAAGATGCAGAAGAAGGCACCATCCGGAAAGATTTTGCAACCGATATTGAAAAAAATGTGGTTCATGGATCTGATGCCCCTGAAACAGCTGCATTTGAAAT
>PIVS01000887.1 GCA_003353855.1 Desulfobacteraceae bacterium | reverse complement strand
AACAGGTTCTACCTCAGGCGGATCATGGTTACGAATATCCCAAAGATTTAAATGTTTTAAAATCTTATCTATTATTTCAAAATCATCTATGATAGAGATTATTTTCATTTGGCCCTGACTATCAAGTGTCAATTACTTTGTCCGGTTTTTCCGGTCCGCGTCAATTATCTTGGCCGGCGGTTTTTTTCATATTGATTAATGATTTTTGAAGCAGTAGGTTCCGCTCCATTTTTATTGCTATTTTTATTTTTTGTGATCATGCCCCATTCCTTTATTAAGATTGACGTTTGACTTTTCCAGGCTCTTGTGGCCCATTTGATACGTCCCCAATATTTTGGTTAAGGGAGAGCTTGCCATCACGACTGCAGAAAAAATGCCTTGAGATTATACTTTTTTGTGCTACTATCCTGGCACTGCCTTTCATCCGGCATCCATGCTTTGGTCCCTAAGCGTTAAATCCCGGGGGTTTGGGGGCTGGCCCCCATATAATCAGGTAAAATTTCTCTTTTGTGTCACTGCCATGTTCTTTCAATCTATTTTATCATGCAATTTGCAAAAGATTTTGTGCCTCTTGACGGCTATGGCCGATATCAGCCCGTGATACATCATAAAACCACATCGGATAATTGTAGTTGCACTGTGTGATCAGCAATCCATCTTCAAAATCCGTGATTTATAAACGGAATCCATATCTATATCGTCCTCGAACCAAGTGCTGTTTTCCTTTGTGATTTCAATATTAATTGTTTCCAGTCTTTGCTTGGCGGTGTTATAGACGGTCGTTTCCATTATTTCACCACTATTTTATTTATATCTTTCTGGGGTGTTTCCTGCCCAAGACGGATGTTGATGTTATTGGCAATTGCCTGGCGTTTACGGTAACTATCAGCCTGTATTTCGATGATAGTTGCATGGTGAACCACCCGGTCGATAGCAGCTACAGTCATTGAGGGATCAGCAAAGATTTTGTCCCATTCCCCAAATGGCTGGTTAGATGTTATTATGAGGCTCCCAGTTTCATACCTGTGAGCAATCAATTCAAAAAGTACATGGATTTCAGCGTCTGTTTTTTTAACGTATCCCAAATCATCAAGGACGATGACTGAATATTTGTCGAGTTTGCCTAAAAACTTTTCAATCTGTAAGTCAGCACGGGCCTGCTGCATTTTCTGAACAAGGGCAGTTGTCGTGAAATGGCGCACCCGAATAGACTGTTCTATTAAGCTGTGAGATATGGCAGCGGCCAGATGGGTTTTCCCATTATGTAAAGCTTTCCATAATGGGAAGAGTTATCTGGCTAAATGTATCGCCTTTGCTGTAACCCAGGCTGGAATAAAAACGCTTTTTACCACTGCCATGGATATGATCAATCATTTGATAGCAGCAAAAAATGA
>PIVS01000328.1 GCA_003353855.1 Desulfobacteraceae bacterium | reverse complement strand
GACCACAACATGTTGTGTTCCTTCTGGGACGGAGGCATATTTTTCATATTTTTCAGAGTTATAAAAAGTTTTTAGCTGTTTCTTGACAAAAGGCAAAAAAGCATTTACTTATCCTTGACGGGTATCTTTTGAGCGGTGACATCGGCGAATTTGAAAATAATTTTTTACGGATTACCGACCGGAAAAAAGATCTCATCATCACCTCCGGAGGGAAAAACATCGCTCCCCAGAAAATAGAGGGGTTGTTTAAATTTGACCCGCTTTTCGAACATGTGATCGTTATCGGAGAAAGACGCAAGTATCTGACCGCCCTTTTAAATCTCAACCCCCTGCAGATGACGCTTTTATCCCAAAAAGAAGGGATATCTCATATGCCTGCGGAAACCCTTCTGGACCATCCCGATTTTCTGGCCATTGTGGACCGCCATGTGGCTCAGATAAACAGCCAGCTTGCCCGGTATGAAACCATCAAACAATACCGAATTTTAAAAAGCCCGTTTTCATCTCAAACCGGAGAACTGACCGCATCCCTGAAATTAAAACGAAATGTGGTCCTCAGACAGTACGGAGAATTGATCGAATCCATGTACGCGGAGAAAACCCCATGACCCTTATCTATGAAAAAAAAGACCAGATTGCCTATATTACCCTGAACCGGCCCCAGGGCCTTTAAGGAAAAACGAGACCCCGTATTTAAAGGGGAATAACACCAAAACCCAAAGGCAAAAAGGGCTTCATGCAGATTCTATCTTTGGACGCAATGAAAGCAACGCTGGGCAAAGAGATCGGCCTGTCCGACTGGTTCTCCATTGATCAAAAGCGAATCAACCAATTTGCCCACTGCACCCTGGACAACCATTGGTGCCATGTGGATGTTGAGGCGTCCAAACAGGGATTTTTCGGAAAAACCATTGCCCAGGGGGGACTGATCGTTTCTCTTCTCACCCATTTCCATGAAACCTTCATGGCAGTCCCCCAGGGGGCTGTCATGGGCATTTATTATGGAATGAACAAACTGCGCCACCTGTCCCCGGTCAAGGTGGGCTCCCGGATCAGGGACAGAATTATTCTAGGGGATCTTCAGGAAAAACGCGGCAGCCGAATCCTGACCACAGCCAACCACACTATTGAAATCGAAGACGAAAAAAAACCCGCCTGCTATGCCCAAACCCTGACCCTGTTTTATCTAAAATAAGGTCAAACCACAGCTTTAAGTGACTATCAGGTTTTAGGTCCACTAAAAATAATCGGTGGAGTTGGAGGACGAAAATATTTGATTTTATGCTGGACCTCCAGTATAAATGTACCCTTATCAATTTAAAATGAATCATAAATTTGTAGAGGAACTATTATGTTAAATACCAAACATGCAGACCTCAGTCTCAATGATCCCCAGGTTCTGCCAGGATTGTTCAGCAAATGCGCAGACATGACGCCGAACAACATTGCTGTCCTCCATGGGCGAGAGACAATCACTTACAAAGAACTGGACCTTATATCCAATCGATATGCCGATTATCTGCACCAAACCCATGGCATAGAACGCGGCGATATGGTCTGTGTTGTCTATGAGCGTGGAATCAATTTCATTATGGCAATCCTGTCTATCCTCAAGTGCGGGGCCGCTTATGTCCCCATTGATGCAAAGGAACCTGCGGATCGGCGCCGGGACATCATAGAAGATGTGTCGCCAAAGTTGATCCTGGTGCAGCCCAAGTATCGTGCGGACTTTGATTTTTCAAATTGTGTCAGCCTTGAGGATCTTATTACCGATATTTATACCTTTTCCCCCGCACCCCGGCAGGCCCACATCCACAGCCATGACCTTGCCTGTGTGTTCTTTACATCCGGCTCAACAGGTCGTCCCAAGGGCGTTTTACTCCCCCATCTGGCCCTGACCGGTTTGATTTGCAGTCCGCGCTATCTGACCATTACCTCGGATGACAAGGTGTTGTCGTCGAGCAGTATTGCCTTTGACGCAGCATCATTTGAGATCTGGACAGCCCTGGCCAATTCTGCAACCCTTGTCTGCATTGATTATGAAACCATCATCAATCCGGAAGCTTTTGCCGCATTTCTTGACCATCAGGACATCAGTATCATGTGGATCACCTCGGCATTGTTCGACCAGGTTGTGGCCTTTAAACCCGGTATGTTCAAGAAGGTCAAGTATCTGCTCTCGGGGGGGGATGTGGTCAATCCCAAGACGGTTTATAAAGTGCTGAATAACGACCAGGGACGGCCAAAAGCGTTTATCAACGGATATGGCCCCACTGAGACCGGCATCCTGGCCACATTTCAGATGATCACCGAGATGCACGATGACAAAAAGCCGTTACCCATCGGAAAGGCACTGGCTGATACCGAACTCTATGTGCTTGATGGGGACCGGAAGCCGGTCTCCCCTGGAGAACCCGGTGAGCTTTATATCGGTGGACATCGGTTGGCCCGGGGCTATCTTAAATTGCCGGAAAAGACCGCCAAGTCATTTGTTCAAAATCCGTTCACCGGCAATCCCACCGATATGCTGTATCGTACCGGAGACCTGGTACGATTTCGTTCCGACGGTAGCCTTGAGTTCACAGGTCGGGCCGATCGACAGATCAAATTCCGTGGATTCAGGTTGGAGCTTGACGGCATCGAAAATGTCCTGGTCAGTCATCCGGATGTGGCCAATGCTGTTATAAAGATGATTAAAATTATCAACGAGAAGACCCTGGTCGCTTATATACAACTCGAAACCGGCAAAAAAGACAGCTTTTCAACCGATGACTACAAGACCTATCTGAGCGGCAAGATGCCGTCCTATTCTGTACCCAGGGTCATCATGGTGATGGATCAGCTACCGGTTACCCCCCGTGGCAAGATCGACCGCAAACAACTGCCAGACCCTGTGATTCACGAACAGGTGCGGAAGAATGCCCTTGCACCTCGCACTGAAATTGAAAAAATTATCTATGATGTTTGGGCCGACTGCCTGGGGATTCAATCCTTTGGTGTAACCGATAATTTTTTTGACCTGGGTGGCTCGTCCATTTTGCTGGCAACTGTTTATACGGGGATTCGCAGCCGGATACCAAAGCCATTCTCCCTTGAAGCCTTCCTGGTTAACCCAACCATTGAAGGTTTGGCCCGGACAATTGATGAGGACGGCGGTCAAATTGATCACGCCGACGAACTCAGGGAAGTTGAAACTGATGCAATCCTTGCCCCCGGTATCAGGCCGGACTGGAGTTCTCCCACAGGGGGAGAAGGCGATGCCGTGCTGTTGACCGGTGCCACCGGTTTTCTCGGTGCCCATTTATTGGCGGAGCTACTGGAAAAAAGCGATCGGCCCGTGTATTGTCTTATCCGTCCACATGGTGACACCCCACTGAATGCGCATCTGCATTCAGCATTGCACCGGCTGGGGCTGGATCATATACTGGATGCCGCCGACCGCATTCGACCCATCCCAGGTGACCTGGCAGAACACGGATTGGGCCTGAGTTCATTGGATCATCAACGGATCCTGGACAATTGTTCACACATTATACATTGTGGGGCATATGTCCACCACATTTACCCCTACGCCCGGCTAAAGACGTCCAATAGCCTCAGCACACTGGAGTTGATCAAGATAGCCATGCAGGGGCGTCCCAAAAAACTCTCCTTTGTCTCGACGGCCAGCGCTGTCACCGGGTGTGATGCAGAGGGAATCGGGTACGAGGGCAAGGTTGGGGAGCATCCGGCAACATTTTTTGGCGGTTATGCCTTATCCAAATGGGTCTCGGAGAGGTTGGTTCAACAGGCGTTTGAACGCGGAATGAGTGGTCTGATTCTCCGTCCTGGAAATGTTTTTGCAAACAGCGAGACTGGCGTCTCCAGCCCGGTATCAAGTAATTTTGCTTTGTTGATGATGCGTGCTTACCTGGACAGCGGACTGGCCCCGGACCTGGATCTGGTTTTTGAAGCCGTTCCGGTGAATCAACTTGCGCAAGCCATTGTGAGTTCTACTCTTGGTGATTGCGATCAGGCAATACTGAACCTGACCAATCCCCTGGAAATCCCGTTGAAGGATTATACCGCATTGCTCAGCGGCCTGACCGATAAAACAATTGAAATCGTTCCCTTTGCTGATTGGAAGCAAAGAGTGATCGACCCGCTTGTTGAGTCCAACCCGCTGTATCCGCTGACACTCTATTTTCAAGACAGCCCAAGCAAAGAGATCATGCATTTTGAGACCGCCCTTGGACAGGCTGAGCTTGTGCGCCACGGCATAGCGTTTCCCAAGGACTACAGCAAGCTGTTGCAAAACGCTTTTGACAAAACATTAAGAGGGGCTCTTGGCCTGGGTTGAACAACATTGATTACACCGGATCCAATGGTGTAACTGGTATTTTTTTGGATGAGGGAAAATATTTGGAGAGGATAGATAATGGCAGCGTTACCTTCTGATACCCCGGCTAAAGTTGTTGAGGAACTCCCTGTTGATACCTTTTCCTGGGTGCTTGCCCTGTTCGGTACTGCCGTTGGTGCCGGGATATTGTTCCTGCCGATTCAGGTTGGGCAGAGCGGGTTTTGGGTGCTGCTCCTGGTGTCTGTCTTGATTTATCCCACCATCTATCTGGGGCACCGCCTCTATGCGTTGATTCCCAGCCGCTTAGATAACGGGGCTGATTTTTTTGGGGCAGTTGGACGGTGGATGCCGCGTTGGAGCTCTGTTTTACTGCATTTACTGTTTATCAGCTGGTTGCTGATTCTGTTGATCGCTTATTCTATTTCCCTGACCAATGACCTTGGTCAATTTTTGAGTAACCAGGGTTGGCTCATTCCCACGGTGCAACATAGGGTCTGGCTGAGTTTTTGTATTTTGGTGCCGCTGATGCTGGTACTACGATTTGCCCGTCCCATGTTGGTGCGTATCCTCGGCGGCTTGAGTCTTTTGCTGATCGCATTGCTGACGTTGGTGTCTCTTGCTCTGGTGCCGCACTGGAGCCGGTCTCTTGCTTTTGATGCCCTGGCAGTACCGGCCCCTTTTGAGATGTTGAAGCAGTTCCTGCTGTTGTTTCCTCTCCTCACCCTGTCGTTTATGTTTTTTCCGACCTTGTCAAGCCTGGTCCAGGACCTGCGGGTTCGCGTTTCGGATCCCCGAAAGCGACAGGTCCGGTTGCACTGGATCATTTGTGCAGCCACGCTTACGCTGATGATCTTTTTGCTGGCCTTTGTCGTCTCCTTCATGCTGGCCATCTCCAAGGCTGACTTTGTGGACGCCGCCCATCACAACATCTCGGCATTGGCACTGCTTGGAATCCATTACAAGGGCAATTGGCTCGGTTATCTTGGGCCAGGCATCAGTACGGTTGCCCTGGTGACATCATTTATCGGCATATTCATAGGGTATCGAGAGTCTGTGATGTCCCTGGTCAACCGTCGACAGCTAACGGAGAATACTCAGGGGGCTGTTCGCCGCCACGAGAACCTGTTGTATGGTCTGACTTTTGTTCTTTTATGGGTGCTGGCCATTGCCAATGTACCGGTCATGTCAATCCTTCACGCTTTGGACTGGCTTGCCAGACTGGTAACACATATTCCCAGTAGATATGAACACACTGTTCGCTACTATGGCTTCTTTTCGAACAAATCCAGGGGAATGAGAAAGAAGGCAGAC
>PIVS01000886.1 GCA_003353855.1 Desulfobacteraceae bacterium | reverse complement strand
TGACCTTTGATGATACCAACAATGTGATTGACTTTGAGGAGATTTCAATCGACGGTACAATTTCCGAAGAGATCAGTGTACGGATTCCCGAAGGAGATTATATTGACCATGATGATGTGGCGGCAGAGATACAAAAGGCGCTTAGGGAAAACTCTCCAAATAATATTAAATATGATGTGTTCTATGATGATTTTGCTGCTGGCGGTACCGGCAAATTCATGATCAAGGGAAGTGATGCTGATATAAAGGGGTTTTCACTTTTATGGCAGACAGGCGACAACAGGGACCAGAGTGCTGCAGATTTGCTGGGATTTTACGGGGATGACAGGGTTACCTTTTCTGAAAGTGATGAAGCGGTTGTCAATATAGCCATTGACTCAACAAATGATATCATTAATTTTAAGGAGATCCTCAAGGGAAATGAAGGTCTGGATGTGGATGAATTGACCGCCTCCATCGAGCAGAAAACATATACCAGCCATTCCCAGCTTGCCCTTGAGGTAGAGAAAGCCCTGGAGGAAGAATCTTATCAAAATGGCAACAATATTGACTATTCGGTGTCCTGGGATGCGTATACCAAGAATTTTACGATTAAAGAAAATGGAACCGAACTGGAAGAGTTCTCTCTCCTGTGGCAGACAGGAGAAAATGCCCCTGTTTCAGCGGGGGGGGGCGGCGGAAGCATAGGAGAAATTCTCGGTTTTGATATAATAGACGATGTTGGAGCCCCTGTTGAAAGTGACAGGGAAGTGGAATGGGGAATTTTTAACACGCTTATTGACCTTAACGGATATTTAGAAGATAATGACATCGGCGGTATTGAACGGTCACTGGGGCGCCTTGATGCGCATTTTGGCGAGATGACTTCAAACATCGTGGATACCGGTATGAAATATAACCGCCTTGAAATCAGGACTCTAATAACAACAGAGAACAATCTGAGTTTGACTGAGAGAAGATCCACCATTGAAGATGCGGATATCATTGAAGCTGTAATGAAACTGCAGACAATTGAAACAGCCTACCAGGCGTCCTTAAGTTCAACCGCAAAAATTATGAAATTGAGTCTCGTGGATTATTTATAAAAGGATAAATATATAATGCTTGTTCTGACCCGAAGGGTGGAGGAAAAAATTCAGATTGGGGATAATATTGTCGTCAGTGTCCTGAGTGTCGAAGGGGGCGTTGTGAAAATAGGGATAGATGCCCCCAGGGAAGTAAGCATCCTGCGCATGGAAGTTTTGGAACAGATTAAAAATGAGAACATTGATGCTGCTGCAAAAGAGGTCGCAGATATCACGGAAGCTGCTGATCTTTTTAAAAAGAAATTGTCCAAGGAGTAAAAAAAATTGAAGATAAAAACCAGAAAATTCGGTGAGATAGAAATTGATGAAAA
>PIVS01000885.1 GCA_003353855.1 Desulfobacteraceae bacterium | reverse complement strand
TGTTGGTTGTAGTAAATGTTCTTTAAAAGAAAAAAGTTTAAAAAGTAGAAAACCATTAAAATACCATATTGAAAAAGCAAAAAAAACTCACGGGGATTATTTATATGATTATAGTTATATTGATAAAGAAAAATATGAAACTTGTAAAAGTATAGTTTCAATATATTGTAATAAATGTAATAATTTTTTTAATCAACCTATATGTGTTCATACTTTCGGGAGTGGCTGTTCAAGGTGTAAATCATCAATAGGAGAAAATACTATTAGAATATTACTTCAAAATAATAATATATACTTTGAAGAACAATATAAGTTTAGATGTCAAAAAAAGTTTATTGGGAATTGTGAATATGATTTTTATATTCCTTCATTAAACTTAATTATAGAATATCACGGGAAACCTCATTTTTATTATAATGAGTTCTTCCATAAAGATTTTTTTGATTTTTTAGATAATGTTAATAGAGATTATAAAAAAATGAAATATTGTAAAGATAATAATATTAATTTTATGGAAATACATTATAATCAAAATATTGAAATAGAAATTAATAAAATTATCTAAAAAACTTCTTTCTATATTTACTCATTTCTTCGTCTCTAATTACCTTATTATAAATATAACTACAACTTTTTCCGTTTAATCTTGATATTATATGAAAGAGACTGTAAACTCCACATTCCGTTGATTTTATTTGGTGTTGTTTTGTATTAATAACTACTTTTAATGGCTTTCCAATTGATTTTGATTGTTTAACAATATTATTGATTAATATCCTGACTGGTTTAGGAGGACTATCTCCAACACTATCAAAGAAGCATATTGTTCTATCTTTCATATCTAAAAATAAACTAATCCAATGTTCTCCTGGTCCACTTGATGTATCTGTATTAAATATAATACCGATTCTTTTTTTATTTTTACATAATGATTTAATATTAATATTTGCTAATTCTTTATATATTTGTAAAAAATCCATTGGAACTGGACCAAAAAATAAAAAGTCTTTATATTTTTTTTCATATTGAGACATAACATCATCAATGTCAATTGTTGATAACCATTTTTTTCCTCCTGGTCCTTTTGGTTTCATCGTTGATTTTATTTCATTATAAAATTCATTTTGTTTTTCTAATATACAGAAATCTAACTTTGAATTACATTTTAATTTCTTTTTAATTTCTTTAACTAACTTCTTCTTATTATTTTTGTTATATTTTTTTATATTAATATCTTTATATGTTGAAAATCTATCATCTTTATTTAATTTTTTAGCTATATTTTGAAGTCCTTTCATATTAAAACAAGTATAAGAATACTTATTAGATGGTGCGCAGATTCGTTTAGACATAATAAATATATAATAAGCCAATAAAAATATTTTGTAAATAACGCA
>PIVS01000327.1 GCA_003353855.1 Desulfobacteraceae bacterium | reverse complement strand
TCCGTTTTATCAGATGATAACTTTTATCATTTTCAATTGTAAAACCAAACCCTGTTTTGGAAATTCATACGAGGATTTTTCAGAGAACTTTTCCTACAAGGTAGTAATTCTACCCATACAAAATGGAAAAGAGGCGAAAGGTTGATTTTATGAAGACAAGAGACATATTTGGGGTTGTGATCCGGGGCTTCTGATTACTACTCATCATTTCTGCGATCATGTGCATGCTCATTGTGGCTTTCACATTTCGTGACCCTTCATTAGGCCTATGTTTTGGGGGGCCTTGGTTGATTGTCGCGTTGTACCTTCTCCGTGGCGCCCCTCAGATCGTAAGGTTTGCCTACCCAGATGGACCAGACTTCCTCAGCAATTTTCTTAAAGGGCTATCTTCTGAACCTGCTGAACAGGTAAGTGTTGACAAACGGCAGACTGAAACGGCTGCCGAACAAGACAGCCCTGCTGACGAAGGCTGAGAGCGTTATGTGTCAAAAAGATAAACTGTGATACTTATGAAATTTACCGATCAAATTAAGCAAAAAACGCCTGTAGAATTCGAACTGGAAATAAAGGTTTTTTTTGAGCAGGTTTTGGGTTTTAGAAAATTAGAAACAACTGAGGTGAAGGGTGATTTTGGAGCTGACTTATTAGGTGAGTTCAATGGAAACTTCTCGGCATGCATGAGGCCAGGACCCCAGCAACAATGAAACCGGGTTCAAGGGGATGAGAAAGGCCGAAGGGGAAAAGATTTATCTGGAAGTTGAATTTTTGTCCGCAGACATTACCCGGTATGAAGATCAGGTGCCCTGTCCGGGTCTCTATCATTACCGTGTTAAATCAGCCAATAAAGCGGGATATTCCTTGAGCAGTAATATTGCCGAGGCAGTGGTAAAGGGCTAACCTATAATCCTGAAGCCCTTTGTTCAGTACCATCCGGTCCGGGCATAGGTTCTTTTGAGACCCGGATCAGGAAAAGTCCTGTCCCAAGACCTGCTGCCAGGAAGACAAGCCCGCCGCCCAGAAGGGCTGATGGAAGTCCCACCCGGTCCGCCTGCCATCCCAGTACCGGTCCCAGAAGGGCAAAGGCCAGGCGGATAATAAGACTCCTGACGGACAGTACCGTGGCCCGGATATCTGACGGGGTGATTTCATTGATTTGATTTCGCAGAACCGGTGTGGCCACTCCCCGGACAGCATAAAACAAAAAGAGAAACGCCAGACCTGCAAGGGGGCCGAACAGTCCCATGCACAGGTAGCCGGCCGGAATACAGGCAGCAATGAAGAGAATGGTACCCTTCCGTCCCAACCGCTGCTCCACTCTATAGGCGTGAATGCCCACAAATCCCGTAATCAGGTTCAGCAAAGGGATTAAAATTCCGAACAACGCCAGGGGCAGGGCCAGATGGACAAAATAGGGCTGGACAAACCAGGCCATTGTCAGGGTGGCCGTCCCCATGACAGATGAGTAGAGGATGGCGGCCTGAAGCCCCTTGTGCTCTTTCATGGCAAACCGGATGATGCCGAATATCTGGCGAAAACTTGTGTGCCCCTTCATCTTCCGGCGCGCAGGTTCAACCAGTGTCAAGGCTGCAGGCACTGCGGCAAAGGCCACGACTGCCTGAAAGAAGAACGGGGTCCGGAGACTGGCCATGGCAATAAGAACCCCTAAAGGGGCTGCAACAGCCTCTGCAAAATTCCCCGCTGAAATCATCCGCCCTTCGGTCTTCAGATAGTCTTTTTCCTTGTTAGCCGCCTGGAGACTGTCGTAGAGCAAGGCAGAGTCTGAACCCGAGATAAAACTCTGGCCCGCGCCTAAAATTATCTCACAGGCCAGGAATGTCCAGAATCCGGTTGATACGCAATAGAGTGCAAATCCCACGAACCCCAGAATGCTGCCAAGCACCAGGGAGGCTTTTCTTCCCCAGACATCACCCAGATAGCCTGACGGCACCTCCAGCACAACAATGGAAAAGGAATACACGGCCTTCAGCAGAAATAGATCCTGGGTGGACAACCCATTCTCTTTGTAAAACAGGAACAGAATGGGCATGGTCAGCATCAGCCACTTGGACAGCTTGATAATATACAGCCTGAAAATATTGGATTGCGCAGCCTGGAACATGATTTCTTCCTATGGTTAAAAGGTCGGGATCATAACAGATTTAAAAAAAATACACCATAGTCTTTCAAATGCCGGATTGATCGGCACATACCCGGCAGCCGAAGCCGCGGGACCCTCCACTAATACCCCGCCGACCGTCCTAGTTGGCTGGTCCTCAAGGGGCAACAATGTTGGAACCAGCATACCTGAATCCCAAATCATACACCTTGCTTAACCAGTATTTTAGATGATGTATCCATCGGGGCCAGTGTTGTTTGACTTTGTCATCTTGAATGTTTTTTTTCTGCCAAATATTTAGTTGTGGGTTATTTAAAAGCAATCGATAGGCTCGCCTTTTACTATCTTCATCTTCCCTTAAAAAACATAATGGAATATCGAGACGCAATTCCTCTTGTTCAAATATATCTTCTTTTTCTTTATATATAGTATCGCAAAATTCGATTATATTAAGTGCCATATAATAAGCGCAAAGAGCTTCTTTATATTCATCTTTAGTACCAAAAAGATTATTTAGCCATTCCCAATGCAAAGGCAAGTTTATTCTGAAACTCCAAGCTTTATCGGATTCCCTTCCTAAACTCTGAGGCCATCCAATGAGTTCATGGCATTGGTTGAGAGGAAGAGCCTTATTGTTATAACGCCTTGTAATTTTGCCTCTTACAAATTCGGTAGCTAAATCAAGTTGACCAGTATGTAAGCATATACTTCCGTGTAATGCCTGATAAATATAAGTTACAGCATCAGGCAGTTCTACGATGGAGTTTAAACCTGATCTATTCCAATGCCTGGGATTTAAGATGTCGTCTAATAGTGCAAATTGATGCGAAAATTTTTCCAAATCTGGTATCGGGTCTTCAATTTCTAACTGGGCAGGGGTCTCAATACCGGAAGGCTGCACCGCAAATGGATTCTTCCCTATAAGAGGTTTTTTTGATGCAGGTTCTTGATATAATTCTCTCAAAAGTAGTTCAAACTGGTCATTAAAGTTATCATCGTCGCATAAATTTATATAAAAACGAGTGCTTACTGATTTGGGGAGTAGGCAATTGCCAGTGCTTTGGCGAATAATTGGAATGAACTTTGAAGTACCTAAATTTCGGAATATCGTCTCCCGGCCCTAAGTCCCATTGGTCGAAAATTACATCAACACCTTTCTCTACAAGTTTTGAAGCGAACCATCCAACCCATTGACGATGTTTTGAACCATCGTGTGAATAAGAAACAAACACCTTCGGAATTTTTTTATTTTTTTTCATCACCATACTTCTCTTATAAGCAATCACAGCGTTAACAACGTGATAAATAGATCTGGATATCATGCGGATATGAACGCCATCCAGTTCTAACTATCACCTTTTTTAGTTTCCGAGTAAATCGTCAACTGATTTTGAGATAATCATTCCAGGCTGAAAATTGCAACATTAAAGATAATACATAGATAAGTTTAACGTTCAGGAGTCAAGCATCCTTGTATGATAGAGGTTTCAAATTATAACGAAAAACTGTTTCGATTTGCATCGGTATCTTAAAGATTCCATGCTGTTGACTATAATCGTCCAGTGATGGCTCCAAGTCTGTGGAAGGTGATTTCGTTTGTAGCCTGCAAAATTCGCCGGAACAAATTTGTTAGCAGACCCGGAGGATTAGGCAGGTGCAGGGGATAGGGTTTAGCCGATGCCCCTCCCCTGCGCCTGCCGGGTTGTTGCCGGGGTGGTAATCCTTACACTGGAATATCTATCAGTCAGGGTGATCGTGTGAAAAAGAGGTTGACTTGAATAACATTCTTGAATATCATTCAAGAATGAAAAGATTAAACACACGCCATGCAGCATCCCAAAAAAAACAAAGACAGATTATTCAGGCTGCCTTGGCCTGCTTTACGGAAAACGGTTACAGCGAAACCAGGATCGCGGATATCTGTAAACGCTGCAATGCCAATACCGGCAGTATTTATCATCATTTTAAATCAAAAGAGCTGCTTGCCGCCCAGGTCTATCTGGAAGGGATCCGGGATTACCAGACCGGGTTTCTTGAGATATTGGAAAAGCAGGAAAAAGCCAGGGAGGGAATCTTTGCCCTCATTCATTATCATCTTAGCTGGGTAGAGAAAAATCCCAACTGGTCCCGTTTCTTAATCCAGAAGCGGCACGCTGAATTCATGGGTGCTACAGCTGACGGGTTTAGTTCTCTGAATAAGGTGTTCATGAAAGGATGTTCGGACTGGTTCGGGAGACACATAGAATCAGGGACATTCAGACCGCTGCCCAAAGAGCTCTTTATTTCAATATTACTGGGTCCCTGCCAGGAATACTCAAGACTGCTGGTTTCCGGAGTAATCACCAAACCTGGGGTCAAAAAGGCTGCAGAAGAGTTAGGCTTTGCTGCCTGGCGAGCTCTGAATATTAATTCATAGCAGTTATGAAAGGAGATAAAATGAAGACATTGGAAAGACTGGAAAAAAGAGAGATCAAGGAACTCATCAGCAAGGGATGGATTACCCATGACGCCATGTGGTTCGTTCATTGCCTCCAGGAGTTAGGTATTGAAAAAACAAACAAAATAAACAGGGCCGCCGTCAGATCCATGTCCGCAATTGAGGTGGGAAGACTGAAAAAGGCCCTTGGGGTTACAAAGGATACGTTTGACACATTTGATGAGTTGTTGGCATTTGTCACAGAATCAATGGATATCGTTTTAGCCGATTTCATGAAGGTCAAATTCAATGTCCCGTCCAAAAACATTCTCCACTGGGAGATGGAAAAGGATAATTGCTTTGCATATAAGGGCATGTGCAAACTGGGCATCTCCGATCAATACGAATGCGGCGTGCTCCATCGTATTGAGTGCTGGCTTGATACCCTGAATATCCCATACACGATGACCCCCCATGTAAAAAAATGTCTGATGCACAGTAAAGGTGAGTGTGCCGGAGACTTTATTATAGATCTGCCATAAGATTTACAATACAGGTGTGTTACATAACCTGCGTCCTGAGGCTGTGGAAGACTGTTTCAAGGCCATCCCCGGCCTCCTGGATTTTTTGGAGCTGTTTGTCCACAAATTCACGGGTGAGAGCGTTATCCATATCTGACAGTCGGCGGTAATATCCCAGCCGCCGGCCCAGAATAAAGTTATTCCGGTCCGGTTTGTCCATGCCGAGAAACCGGTCCATGACGGCCCGCATCGACTCCTTGTCATGGGGCAGTTGTCCCCTGATTTCATTGAGAAGGTCTATGCTGTGGTGATTGGCGTAGTGGCTGGTGATGCCGGTAAGATTCTCAAGAAGCAGCCGTTGTTCTTCAATCATCCGGGTTTCCGACGGCAGGGTAAACCTTCCCTCTGCCAGGGCCATTGCCGAACGTCTTGGCTGGCGGTTTCTGGAACTGACCCCTGGCGACTTTTTTTCGGCCAAAGAGGGGCTCATTGTCGACCGAATCAACGAGATCTTTGAAAATTTGGTGCAGCTCAATAACACGGTCATATTCATTGATGAAATCGACGACCTGATCGAAAGACGGGGCATTAAGGACTGGAACGA
>PIVS01000326.1 GCA_003353855.1 Desulfobacteraceae bacterium | reverse complement strand
CAAATTATTAAAATGGGCCCAGAAAAGCTTTGACAATTTCAGGGTGGTGCCCCCGGAATCCGGTATCTGCCATCAGATCAATCTTGAATACCTGGCAACAGTGGTGACAACACAGGAAACTTCAGAAGGGATACTGGCCTTTCCCGACACCCTGGTGGGAACCGATTCCCATACCACCATGATCAATGCCCTGGGAGTACTTGGCTGGGGGGTAGGCGGGATTGAAGCGGAAGCGGTGATGCTGGGGCAGCCCTATTATATGAACCTGCCTGAAATCATCGGTGTCAATTTTGTGGGAAAACCAAAAAAACAGATCACCTCCACAGATATTGCCCTGTATGTGACCAATATTCTACGGGAAGAAAATGTGGTGGAAAAAATTGTTGAGTATACCGGTGAGGGCCTGAAAAATCTGACCCTCACCGACAGGGCCACCATCTCCAACATGTCCCCGGAATATGGTGCCACATCAGGCTTTTTTCCTGTGGATAACCAGACCCTTGATTATCTGGTCAAAACCAATCGAGCGGACACCGCAGCCCTGGTGGAAACCTATACCAAAACCTGCGGTCTCTTCAACACCCATGACACCTTCCCCGTTTTTTCCAAAATTATTGATGTGGACCTTTCTGTGATGGAGACATCCATTGCAGGCCCCAGCAGACCCCAGGACAGGATCCCATTGTCCGGGGTAAAAGAAAAAACAACCGCCATTTATGATCTTGGCAACAGCAAAGATATCCAGATCACCCCAAAAGACTCAATTGCCAGCCAGACACCGGCGCTTACCAACGGGAGTGTTGTCATAGCCGCCATCACCTCCTGCACCAACACCTCAAATCCCTATACCATGATCGGTGCAGGGCTTGTGGCAAAAAAAGCCGTTGAAAAAGGCCTTTGTATTCCCTGGTATGTTAAAACCTCCCTTTCACCCGGCTCCCGAGTGGTTCTGGATTATCTCAACGGATCCGGTCTAATGGAATACTTTGAAGCCTTAAAATTTAACAATACCGGATTCGGGTGCATGACCTGTATCGGCAACAGCGGCCCCCTGGATCCCTTTATTGAAGAAGCCATTAAAACCAACGGCCTGGATGTTACCTCGGTATTGTCGGGGAACAGAAACTTTGAGGCAAGAATCCACCAGGAGGTAAAGGGAAATTTTCTCATGTCTCCTCTTTTGGTGGTAATCTATGCCATTGCAGGCAGGATTGATATAAATTTTGACACGGAACCCCTGGGATTTGACAAGGATAACAGCCCTGTCTTCATGAAAGATATCTGGCCGGATTCCCAGGAGATAAATCAGTTTGTGGAAACCTATGTCCAGAAGCGATTTTTCAAGGAACAATATGCCAATATTTTCAAAGGCGACAAGCTCTGGCAGGATTTGGAAGTTGCAGAAACAACCACATTCAACTTTGATGAAGATTCTACCTATATTCGGAACCCCCCCTTTTTCAAAGACTTTTCCCAGACAGTCCCAAAGCTTGAAGATCTTAAAGGGGCAAAGGCCTTACTTGTGCTGGGTGATTCAGTGACAACAGATCATATTTCCCCTGCCGGAGCCATTCCAATGGAATATCCAGCAGGCAGATACCTGACAGACAACGGCGTAAAACCATGGGAATTTAATTCCTACGGATCAAGGAGGGGAAACCATGAAGTGATGATGCGGGGCACCTTTGCCAATATCCGGATCAAAAACTACCTGGCCAGCAAAGACGGCGGCTTTACTCTCAAATTTCCGGAAAAAGAAGAGGGTTATGTATATGATGCCTCCAAAAAGTACCAGGCCCAGAACACCGATCTCCTGGTCTTTGGCGGCAGGGAGTATGGGACGGGTTCCTCCCGGGACTGGGCAGCCAAGGGCACCTGTCTCCTCGGGGCCCGTGTCGTCATTGCCGAATCCTTTGAAAGAATCCACCGTTCCAATTTGGTGGGCATGGGGGTCTTGCCCCTTGTTTTCAAGGAGGGGGAGTCCTTTAAGGGGTTAGGCCTTGCAGGGGATGAAACCTTTGAAATAACAGGGATAGAAAACATCCAACCCAATAGCCTTTTAACAGTGACGGCAGCCAAAGGGGACAAAGAGACCTCTTTTCAGGTGGTTGTGAAACTTAACACAAACATTGAAATAGATTATATTAAAAACAAAGGGATATTGCACTATGTACTTAGAAATATGATCTCTGCCTAATCTTTAATTTTTTTCAAAAAGACTGTTCATAATTCTGATTATTCAGGCCCTTTGACCTTTTTTTCTCATGTTTTTCGCCTGGTTTATTTTCATTGGTTTTGTTCCATCTGATGAAACGGCATTGCCCATGACAAATCGATTTCAACTAATGAAAATAATTGATTAATATTCGCTTAATTAAATTATTCTGGTATACTGCATGTCGTTGTTTTTTGTAGTTTTCACATTTTAAAGATTTAAAATCTAAATTAAGGGAAAGTTGCAGTCATGGAAATTAATCATTACGAGTTTGAATACGGTGAGTATGGCCAAACAACCGGTGTCATTATTAATTTAAGAGGATTTGGTATCCTCCGATATAACAACATCAGTAAGGGAACGGCCTTTACCATTGCAGAAAGACGCAAACTCAAACTGAGCGGCTATCTGCCGGCGCGGGTCAAAACCCTGGAAGAACAGATTAAATCAAGTCTTGATATCCTTGATGAAAAAAAAAACGATATTGAAAAATTTATTTACATCAGAAGTCTCTATGACAGAAATGTGGTGCTTGCCCATGCCGTTATAGCCAGCGATATTACCAAATTTTTACCCATTATCTATACCCCCACAGTGGGCCTTGCCTGCCAACAATATTCTTCCATGTTCAGGAAAGCCAACGGAATCCATTTTTATCCGGACAACATCGACTATGCCGAATCTATCCTGAGGCACTACACAGACAAGAATATCAGAATAGCAGTTGTCACCGACAACCAGGGAATACTGGGTATTGGTGACCAGGGTGCCGGCGGAATTCCCATCTGCCTTGGAAAACTGATGCTCTATACCCAGGGAGCCGGTATTGCCCCCTGGCATTGCCTGCCCATCTCCCTTGACGTTGGAACAGACAATAAAGTGCTGCTGGATGATCCCAATTATCTGGGTTGGAGACATGAACGGCTCCGGGGTGACGACTATTATGACTTCATTGAAAAATTTATCGTTGCCTTTAAAAAGATATTCCCCAAAGCCCTTTGCCAGTGGGAAGATTTTTCAAAACAGACTGCCTTTACTGTCCGGGATAAATATCTCAAGGAGGTGATCTCCTTTAATGATGATATCCAGGGAACCGGATCTGTTGCCCTGGCCGGTATTCTTGCCGCCATGAAGGTGAAAAAAGAAAAAATGACAGACCAGGTTTATCTGGTTCACGGAGCAGGCGCCGGCGGTATCGGTATTGCCGAGCAGATCCAGACAGAACTTATGGAACAGGGTATGGGCGAAGCCGATGCCATTGCCAGGATCTTTACCCTGGATTCCAAGGGAGTGGTCACATCTGACCGGGATCTGGAACCCTATAAGGAAAAATTTGCCAAAGATCCCAGGTCCCTGTCATGGCTGAAAACCCCGGCAGACAACACCCTGTTGAATGTGATTAAAAACGAAAAGGTAACGGTTCTCATCGGCACCTCGGGACAGCCCGGATGCTTTACCAGGGAAGTTGTGGAGGCGGTGGGAGAACACACAGACCGGCCGGCAATCCTGCCCCTGAGTAATCCCACCACCAAAACAGAAGCCCTGCCCAAGGATATTTACGAATGGACCAATGGGAAAGCCCTTGTGGCAACAGGCTCTCCCTTTGACCCCGTTGAACACAACGGCAAAGCCTATCGCATCGGTCAGATGAACAATGCCTTTATATTTCCTGGAGTGGGATGGGGAATCATTGCTTCCGGCGCTTCCGAGGTATTACCGGTATTCTTTTCAGCCGCGGCCCATGCCATGGCTAGTTTTATCAGTGAAGAAGACTTACGGGACGGCATCCTGTGTCCGCCCCTGAATCAGCTAAAGGAAGTTTCCTTTGAAGTGGCAAAACGGGTGGGAGCAGAGGCCATTAAAGCCAATGTCACCCATAACGGTTATGCGGTTTCCTCGTTCCAGCACAACGACGATGTAGAAAGACTAAATACATTGATTGAAAAAATGCGCTGGAATCCTGAATATAATTAAAGGAACCACGGTCAGCTTAGACCACTACAGCGGCCTTGAAAATATTTCAGGCCGCTGTTATTTTTCCCGATAAAAAATCAATGATAGCGGCAGGAGCACCCCTCTCCTTTATCCATCAATCAAACCCATCAATCAAACCAGGAGACTGTTCTTTTACAAAAACCCACCAGCATCAGCATCACCGGTACTTCTATTAACACCCCCACCACGGTTGCCAGGGCAGCTCCTGAGGATAGCCCGAACAGCATGACACTGGTAGCAATGGCAACTTCAAAGTGGTTTGATGCCCCGATCATGGCAGCAGGGGCCGCATCTTCATAGGAAAGTTTCATCAGCTTTGCCCCGCCATACCCCAGGACAAAAATAAAAATGGTCTGGATAAAAAGGGGAACAGCAATCCATAAAATAGTCAGGGGATTATCCAGAATCACCTCTCCCTTAAAACTGAACAAAAGCACCAGGGTTAACAACAAAGCTGAGATGGTAACAGGCGTCAGAATATGGAGAAATTTTTCCCGGAACCACCTCTCCCCCTTTGTATGAATTATCCAAAGCCTCGACCCATACCCGGCCCCAAGGGGAAGGGCCACATAAACTGCCACGGAAAGAAGCAGGGCCTGCCAGGGAATGGGAAGCTTTCCCACCCCCAGAAGAAATCCGCCCAAAACCCCGTAGAGCACCAGCATGGTCAGGCTGTTAATGGCAACCATCACCAACGTAAGGCCGTCATTCCCCCTGGAAAGATACCCCCATACCAGAACCATGGCGGTGCAGGGGGCAATCCCCAATAGGATACACCCGGCAAAATAACTGCGCCAAAGTGGGATCTGAAGCATTTTTACACCCCCATTGAGAACCACGGTCCCGGCGCCGTGGAGGGCTCCCACGGGCAGGTCAAGACCAAAGGGCATTTTAACCAGATCCACTTCCTCGGCGCCAATAAAACCCTTGAACAAAAATCCCAGAAAAAATACAGAGATGGCGTACATGGTAAAAGGTTTTATGCACCAGTTTAAGAAAAGGGTTAAAAAAACCGGTTTTCCGCTCTTCCCGGCTTTGACAATACTTTTAAAATCAATTTTTACCATGATGGGATACATCATAAAAAAAAGACAAACGGCAATGGGGATGGAGACCACAGGCGCACCATTTACGTTGATGGACATCCCATCCAGATTTTTTGCAAGTTCCGGTGCCACCTTGCCCAATAATATCCCCAGGACAATACAAAGCCCTACCCAGACAGTCAGGTACCGCTCAAAAAGACTGGTCATTTTCCGATCATTATTTGCCCTTGGATCCTCTATCATTATATTCTCCCTGGAGTTTTAAATTTTCTGGTAATTTTTCAACAAATACCCGGATATCCTCCCTCACTTTTCTAAAACAGTCAAGCTGAGCCTCTTTATCTGCCCCCTGTTCGGCAAGCCTGGCTGCCATTTTGGGGGGATCATCAAACCCCACATGAATCACTTGGCA
>PIVS01000884.1 GCA_003353855.1 Desulfobacteraceae bacterium | reverse complement strand
GCTGCAAATTGTCCAAAGTCTCCTCCAGATCTCTCAGATAAAGCTTGTCTATTAGTAGCTAATTGTCTAACAAGATTTCTTTGAATTTGCTGTCTGTTAATTAGTTGAGGCTGTATATTAGCATCTAAAGTTTCAGCCTGAACAGCTTCAGGTCTTTCCATATTACGCATACCTGCTATATTCCCAATTAAAGGAGCAGCTTGCCCTAATAGACTAGCCCCTGTTGCTACTTTATCCCAGGGGAATTGTCCTTGGTCAGCAACTGGTTGGGTAGAAGATGCTTGAGGTTTATACCCACTGGCTTGTAAAGCTTCTGTAGATACTCCAGGTACAGGAGGAGTTTTACCCATTCCAAGTGTTTCTACTGGATTTCTAGCATTAGCTTCTTGTCCATAGTAAGATAAAGGATTAAGTATTTGCTCCATGTTAATACCTTGAGTATAAGGAGCAGCATCAGCATAAGGTATCTCTCCTCCATTTTGATATACATTACCTCCTTTAGCAAACTGATTTTGTTCTTCCAGTGCTTGAGTCTCTTGCTTTATGGTTTCTTGTGAATCTCTAAGTCTTCTCATAAGAGTTTTCTTAGTATCTAAATCCATCTTAGCATTTCTTCCCTTAAATAAGTTTTCTATATGTTTAGAAGCATCTGCAAAAGTTTTATTCTTTATAGAACTAGGTAGTCCTACGTCTCCTAAATCACCAGTAGTTATTCTATCACTAAATACATATTTCACACTTTGTCCATCCTTACCATCTGGAAAATCAAAGGAAGCTTCTCCTTCTTCTACCAAATTTGGATTACCATTCTGACCTGTACCAATAGGAATTCCACCTAAAGGATTTTGTTCATGTGAACCTCCAGCTTCATAAGTTTGTAAGTTATCATTAGGATTACCACTAGTAAGACCTCCAAAGGCTAATTGTCGATAAGGATTAGTTATACCAGAGGCTACTCCTCCTTGAGGAGTTGGTCTACTACCTAATTGCAATTGTTTTTGCATGATTTCTTGTTGTATTAAGGCTTTTTCTTGTGCTTGTTTATCTTCGTCTCCTAAGATTCCAGAAACTAAACCTTTCCCAGCTCCTAGTAATATGCCAGGTAAACCTCCTCCAGCACCCCCTAAAGCACCCATAGCAATATTTTCTAGCATGCCTCCACCCTCATAACTATTATAAGATTCATTAGCATACCTCATCATCGGATTAACTAAACCGCCTCTTTTATATCTTGTCCTCTTTGCCATATTACCCTTTAATGTTATACATGATAACCATGTCGTCTAGTGAAAAATCTCCTGTTGTTCCTGTATTAGATTGTATCTCTACTAAGATATAAGGTTCTCTAAATCTTTCTCTTGTTCCTGATATTCTAGGTAGATGTAGTCTTCTAATATCAAA
>PIVS01000325.1 GCA_003353855.1 Desulfobacteraceae bacterium | reverse complement strand
AGACAAGTCCCGTGGCAGGTGGTCACCATGGGCAAATCAGGTGCCAGCTGCCGGGCCAGG
Source organism: Desulfobacteraceae bacterium (assembly GCA_003353855.1). GTDB lineage: Bacteria > Desulfobacterota > Desulfobacteria > Desulfobacterales > Desulfobacteraceae > NBML01. Next base: position 5,630 of record PIVS01000325.1, on the reverse strand, counting down.
GCAGAAACAATCCAAAGATGATGACTGTGAATCAACTCCGGCTGGAACCGGTCCAGACCCTCTTTTATTTTTTTCTTAAACACCCGTTGGTAGGCAATCATCTCCTGTGATGACATTTTTGAAAACACAGTGCTCTCATAGGGCATGGCATCGCTCATACCGGGAATGGGAAAATCAAGGTCCTTTCCCGCAAACCTGACAAACACTGAACGGTCCTGTGATATCACCTCTTCTGGAATATCACACCCAGGCTGGACACCGGCCACAAGGAAATTTTCATGTCCCCTTGTCCCGGCCTGGCTGATGATCTGCTGGATAAACTTTCCGCTTCCCGTAAAATCCGGAGCCTGACTGATGATATGAAAAATTTTCATGGGAAAAAGATATCACAGGATTGATTTAAATGAAATAATTAGCATGTTTAAGACACACTGGATTGCACCATGACATTTTTAAAACCTAAAAAAAAAGAAGGATAGATCATGAAGGCCCATGCCACCCCCCTTAACCAACCCGCCTTTTATTCGCAGATCCCCACTCTGATCTCTACTCTTTTGGCCGGCCTCCTCCTTGGTATGGCCCTGGTGTTGTCCCCATCCAATGCCGCAGCCCAGGTGGACAACAGCATTTATGCGAACCTGCTCTTGCAACATGTAAATGAAAACCGGGTCGATTATGATGGATTCAAAAAGCAGGAAGCCCTTCTGGATGACTATTTGGCTATTTTAAGTGCTGCTGATGCAAACAGCCTGTCCCGAAACGACAGGTTTGCATTTTACATAAATGCCTATAATGCCTTTACCATCAAATTAGTCCTGACAAAATATCCGACAATTAATTCCATAAAAGAGATCGGGTCTTTTTTTTCAAACCCCTGGAGCAAAAAATTTATTTCCCTTGGGGGGAGAACCGTGTCTTTGGATCATATTGAACATGATATCCTGCGATCACTTTTCAAGGATCCCCGGATTCATTTTGCCATCAATTGCGCATCCAAGGGATGCCCCCCGCTGTTGAACCAGCCCTATGAAGGAGAGACTCTGGAGGCCCAGCTAAATACCATGACCAGGGAATTTATCAATGACCCCAAACACACTTTTTTAAAGGGGGACACCCTCTTTGTCAGCAAAATATTCAAATGGTTTGAAGAGGACTTTAATGATGCGCCCCTCTTGTTCATCCGGCAATATGCAGATGATGAGTTTCGCACAAAACTGGATGCTGCAGGCCCAAAAATCAAATTTACCTATCTTAATTATGACTGGACCTTGAACCGGCGCTGAGACCAGTTCCCAGCCGCGGGTAAGATCAGGGTCTATCAGAGGCCAGGGATCCGAATCGCTTTAACAGCTTAAAGGCAATGGGGGTCTCTTCCACCCCATCCAGAACCAGGGACGGATCCTGGCCGGAATCAACAATGGCTTGGGTCAAATTTTCGATATAGGCTTTTAGAATGGGAATGTCAGATTCCGGGTGAAACTGAACCCCCCAGGCAGAAGAGCCTATTCTGAAGGCATGGTGGGGCTCAAAATCATTTTTTGCAACGAGGACAGCTGATTCCGGCAATTTAATAATTGTCTGGGAATGAAAGACATGTGCCTTGAACCGCGGGGGCAGATTGTTGAACAGCTGATCCCCATCCCGCGGCATGACACAGTCAATATCTGCAGTGCCGATCTCAATGCCCCGGGGATGGAAGTCCACCACCCCGCCCATGGCTTTGGCAATGAGTTGGTGGCCGTAACAGATGCCAAGCAGCGGGATATTTTCCCGGATCAATTCAGGAATCCAGCCTTCAAGTTCAAGGCTCCAGTCATGATTCTGGGTCACCATTGCATGGGATCCTGCAATCACAACCCCTTTAACAGCATCAAGAAGAGGCAAAGGCTGGCTGGCTTCTACATTTACAACCTGGATATCATGGGACGGCTGTTCCAATCCCCTGGCAATCCAGTCTTCAAAATCTCCCAATACAGGTATAATCGAAGGAAAGGTTTCCCCGGTTTTAATAATAACTATTTTTGAATTTTTCATGATTTTATACCTGGGCATTCAAATGTGTAACCACTTCGTTAAGAATGATATCTTCGATGGAATCAATTCCCCCCAGATGCCGGGTGATGGAAAAATCTACACCTGGATATGCTTTGCCTGCCTTTTCAACCAACTCCGGGATATTCTTCAGAAGATGGCTGCCGGCGGCAATGAAAAAGGGAAAAACAATTATCCGGCCAGCTCCCCTTTGTACCAACTCTTCAATGGTTTCCTCCAAAAGGGGAGAGGCAAATTGCAAAAAAGCATGGGTCACCATATCAAATCGGTTTTGATCAAAACAATTTTTATCAGACAGGTTTTTGACCTTTTCAGACACTTTTTCGCAAAGGGCAGCCACCTGTCGGGCGGATTCCCTATTACGACTGCCATGGGCTACAATGATCAGGGCATTCACGTTTTTCTCCTTATCCACTCAGGGGGGGGGGATTAAATTAAAAATTTATTTTTACGACACTTTTAATAAAATAACAATTGGATTGTGTTTGGCAAGCAGCCTATTTTTTAACCAAAATTTTTAACCGGCACTTGAAAGGCCCACCGGACATGACTACAATTCGAAACATGTCGAACTTAGAACTTGAAATAAAAGAAATCAGCCCTGATGAAATAGGTGAACAGGCTGAAAAATATGCCGGATTCCTGGCCATGTATGGAGCGAAGACCCACAGAATCAGGGCATTTGGCATGGGCAATGAACTTGCCCAGGATATCTTTCCCCCTTCCTTGCCCAGGCAGAGAAAATTGCAGATCAACTGACAAAGACCACCTGAAAATTCAATTGCCACAATGGTATTTTACAAATACCCGCCGCTGGAATCGTTTTTCTGACTGCCGCGGCCCAGCACCCGGATGGCAGCCTCCCCGGGAACCGGGCAGACATATTCGCAGATCCCGCATCCGATGCAGCGTTCTGTTATCACCCGGGGCTGTTTAAGAAAACTGGTTTTACCCTTGAACCCGGCAACCTTGACTTCATCAAATTGGATGGCCTTATCATGGACCGGGCAATGCTCTTCACAAACAATACAGGATTTCTTTTCAGCATAGGGGAGGCAGCGGTTTTTATCAAACCAGGCAATTCCCATTACGAAGGCATGCTTTTTTTCCCTGGGAAGCGGTTCAATGGCCCGGGTGGGACAGACCTGGGAGCAGAGGGTGCAATTGAATTCACAATACCCCAGACGGGGCACAAGCCTCGGGGTAAACATAGGCTCCAGGCCCTTTTCAAAACCAAGGGGCTGGAGCCCATTGGTGATACAAACCTTCATGCACTCCCCGCACCTGACACAGGTGGCCAGAAAATCTAGTTCATCCATGGCCCCGGGGGGCCGGATCAAATCATTGTCCGGCATCTTTGAGAGTGCATTGGTTCGGCTGAGCACGGGCAGGCAAAGACCAGCAAGCCCCGTTGTTACCAGCTGGCGTCGACTGATGTCCACGGGTCCTGGGTTTACCGGCAGGCCAAATTCAAACCCTGTGATTTTCCTGGGACAATATCCGATACAGTCCATGCAAAGGGTACATTCTTCACCCATAAATCGGTACTTGGTATAAGGAATGTCCGGCTCGACAGCGCCTGGTTCTACAGCTATTGGTTCAAAGGCGTTCATGGGACAACCTTTTTCACACATCTGACAACCTTTGCAGGTCTTGACGGCCTTTCTTTTAAAAATGGATCCCTTTGAAATCAGGGCAAAGAGAGCGCCCAGGGGACAAAGATTTCTACACCAGAACCGTTTAGCAAAAATTTCCAGGGCCAAAACCCCTGTCAACAGAAAAAATGAAAGGGAAGAAAGATAAAAAAAACTTTGCTTATGGGGCATGACAAAGGATTTTAACATCCCATACACGGGTTCAGTCAAGTCTGACAGCCAGGCCGGGCCCGACCGATATATCCCGTCAAAAAATCCTGCTACCAGAAAATTAAACAAAGGGTCAAAGCCAAAGGCCATGCCCCGGACCAGAAGCGAAAAAGGATCTGCAAACCCCAGTAATTGAATGGAAAACAAGGAAGAGATCAGAACAAGGAGGAGGAGGCCATATTTTAAGAACCGCAGATTGGGCATGGACCCGGCACCATTTTTTTTACGGGACCCAAACCCATGGCTGGCCATATCGGTCAGGGTTCCCAAGGGACAGATCCAGCCGCAAAAAAAACGACCCAAAACAAGGGTGAATACCACCACCACCAGGCAGGGCCAAAGCAGACCCACAAAGGTCCTTGCAGCCAGGGTCACACAGACTCCCACCAGGGGATCTATCCGAAAAAGGATGTTCACGGCATAGGGTATGGTATCTGCCCCGCCATAGTCGGTGAGCCTGAACAGGACCAGAAATATAATAAGGCCCAGGATCTGGCATACCCTGCGAAGCTGCTTCCAAATATCTCTTCCCATGGTATACTAAACCATTCGAATATGACAGCGATCAAGCTCTATCTGACCAAGTCCCCGCTTAAATCCCTCCACCGTGGACCCTATATCTTCGGGCTTGAGTCCGAACAGGGTGGTGGTATAGGCATCAACCGCAATGATATCTTCCCCTGCGATCATGGTATCCAATTTTTTAACATCATCAAGGCTCCCCCCGGAAGGACCGTTCCGTGTAATCACCCGGGTGGCGTCCACCAGGGTTAAATCCGGCCGGATAACCAGATTCAAATCAGCAATCTTGGCACTCAGATTATAGTGGATTTTACCCCGCCAGCCTCCGATCACCCCCATGGCATTCTTAAGCCCCATACTCAACCCGGAACTGCTGTGATGTTTGGCCACGGGCACGTTGATATAGCAATCCGCTTCCAGGGCATCCCTGTAAAAGGACCATTTTTTCAATGACCTGCCCTGCTTTATGGTGACGGGCACAAATTTGCGGTCATCCACATAGGTACATTGCACCCGTTTATCCTTCATCTTGTCAAGGGCCGGCTTGATCCCGCTGTTTTGGTAGCACCGCCGCTCCTCGTTACAGGTCCGGTCAAAGACCAGCACCTTGGAGGCACCGGCCCCAAGGGCCAGACTTGCAAGGGTTGAAACAATCAAAGGATGGGTATTGGCCCCCTGTGCCACATTCCTATCCCAGCCAATGTTGGGTTTGATGACCACCCGGTCCCCTGGACTGACAAATTTACCCATACCCCCGGCTGAATTCACCAGCTTTCGGGTCATGGCCGGATAATCGCTTCCCTTGGCTACCAGGATGTCCGGGGAGGAAGCGGTGGCAGCCAGAACTTCAGGGGTAATGTCAAACACCGGCGGTATCATAAGGGCACCGGCAGACCACAGGGATACCTGTTTTAAAAATTTTCGCCTGTCCATTTTCTTTGTCATTTGCTTTGCCATTGGCATATCCATGGGCTTCTCCTTGGTTTGATAAGGAATTATTTTAAAGGTTACCCTATCCCCCTTCTTTGTCAAGAATAATTCAAAAGGCTTTGACTAAATCAATGGCATATATTATATTTATACTACGCTATTCTTTACAATTAATGAATCGTTCAATCTGAATAGTTGCAATCGATTTTCTTTGTTTCCATTTTCCATTTGATTTCCTGGAATTTTAACCCGGCACACCTG
>PIVS01000324.1 GCA_003353855.1 Desulfobacteraceae bacterium | reverse complement strand
TATACAAGATTTATTTATAATATTTCTTAGACGTAATGATTTTGAACCAAAAAACATATTTGGCGATATATCAGTGGGTTAGATTAAACCAGTAGTAGGAAAGTGGTAAATATGGGTTTTACGTGCTGGATGTGCTTGGGAATTGCTCCCAAATGATTTTCCCCCATCCAAAACGGTTTATCATTATTTTCGGGCGTGGAAAAATAATGGTTTTTGGAAAAGAATACATGATAGACTGCGGCAACGAACGAGAATCATGGCTGGTAGAGAAGCTGAGCCCAGTGCAGGCATCCTTGATAGTCAATCTGTCAAAACAACAGATTTGGCAGGTAAAAAGGGTTATGATGGAGGCAAGAAAATTAAGGGTCGAAGGCGTCATATTCTTGTTGATGTCCTTGGGCTTATTCTCGTTGCTTCAGTTACAGCGGCAAGTGTTCAAGAGCGCAAACAGGCAAAGAAAATGTTTGAATCTATCAAAGGCTATATGCCAAGGTTAAAACTGATATGGGCCGACGGCGGCTACACTGGGCCTTTAATTGGATGGGTCAAGCAAACCTGTGGTTGGGTTCTTGAGATAATCAAACCAACCAAAGCGGAGCCTGGATTTCATGTGAGACCTTGGTGTTGGATTGTTGAGAGGACTTTCGGTTGGCTCAACAAAAACAGAAGGCTTTCAAAGGATTATGAATGCCTTACGGATACCTCCGAGGCTCTAATTCAGATCGCTATGATCCGGATAATGGCTCGTAGACTGGCTTTCGAGAGATAAGATGGGAAATATTTTTCAGACACGCTCTGAAGACCAGTGAATCGTTTAATCAATCCCGGCACAACGTGGGATTGCAATCGGGCTGAATCTATTTTTGAAAATACAAAGGGGCAGAAAAGGTTCTGCCCCTTTGGTTAACTTAGTTGATATCAGTCTTGATTAAAAATCAAGGGTTTTTTGCAGGTCATCAAGGGTAAAATCCCAGGTGGTTTTGTGGGGGGAAAATTCTTCCTGGAAAAATTCCGGAAGCTGGTCATCCACCTTGGTAAATCCCGCTTTTTTGTTAAACTCTTTTTCATTCCTGAGGATGGATTTTCCAAGCTCTAGGATATCATCCGGGGTCAGCTCAAGGCCGTATTGGGCGTTGAGCATCTGGGCAACCGTGGGAAGACCGTCTTCATTGTCCAGAACGGCAAAGGCCACAAAGAGGCAGAGACCGGCCGCGTCAATGGCTGCGGTGGCAATCTGGAGTCCCTGGGACAATTCCACATTTCCCTCTTTTTTGGTGGGATCAATGGAGCCGCCTACGCCCAGGATATTGGCGGTAACCCCATATCCTGCGGTGTGGTCCGCCCCCATGGAAGTGGTGGCATAGGTGACACCCTGGCCTTTGCAGGAACGGGGATCATAGGCAGGAAACGCCTGTTTTTTTACCACGGGTATCCGGGTTACGCCCAGGGCATCCCCTGTAAATTGAGCGCCGCTGCCGATGATTTTGCCTTCAGGGGCATATTCACCTACTTTGGAGAGAAGTTCGATGGCGGCCTTTCCGTCGCCCCAGGGGATCATGCCGCCTTCCATGGCAATGCCCAGGGTCACGCCTGTTTCAATGGTATCCAGGCCAAAGTCATCACAAAGCCTGTCCAGGGTGGCGATCTGATCCAGTTCACTTATGGTGGTGTGGGCGCCGAATGCCCAGATGGTTTCATATTCAAAGCCCGAGGTCAGGTATTTGCCGTCCTTGTCATGGTAGACATTAGAACATTTGATGACACAACCGGGATGGCAGGCTTCCGTGGTGATGCCACCTCTTTTTTCAATGGTCTCCGCCATGAATTCGCCGCTGATTTTATTAACATCCTCAAACCTGCCGGTGCGAAAGTTTTTGGTGGGCAGGGCACCGGCTTCGTTTATAACATTTACCAGGACTGCTGTCCCCATTGCAGGCAGGCCTTCACCGGTTACCGGATGATTTCGAAGCATTTCCACCCAGCGTTTGTTGGCAGCCTTAAAGGCATCGGGATTTTTTATCTCTATTCTGGGAGCCCCTTTGTCGTCCACGACGATGGCTTTGATCTTTTTGGATCCCATGACAGCACCCAAACCGCCTCTGCCGTGGGCACGTCCGGGTTTGCCGTTCATGTCGGCCTGCTGGATGGAGGCACCTTTGAGGCATTGCTCGCCTGCCTGGCCAATGCTCAGGATTCCTGTATTTTTACCATATTTGGCCCAGAGTTTTTCCATGATCTCATAGTTGCCGGCTTTTACAAGATCTCCGGCCGGAAGGATTTCCACTCCATCCTTGTTGATGACAATCATGCTGTAGTCGTCTGTTTCCGGTTTGTCCTCAAGGATAAGGCCTGTGATACCCAGTCTGGCCAGTTTCTGGGAAACAAGTCCACCCGCGTTACTCTCTTTGATACCGCCGGTGAGGGGTGACTTTGCCCCTGCTGACAACCGGCCGGAGTCGGCTGCGGGAGAGCCTGACATTATACCTGGTGCAAAGATCAGTTTGTTGTTTTTTCCCAGGGGGTGGCAGGTAGCCGGTACTTCGTCCAGAATCATTTTAGAGGTCAGCGCTCTGCCCCCAAGGCCGGCATAGGCACCCGGCGTCTCTTCAAAAGTAAATTTTTTTTCTCTGGTGTTTATCCTCAGTAATTTCCCCATTTTTTTCTCCTTGGTATTTAAAGATTTATAAAATTGTTTTCTATTAAAAGTTTTTCCTATTTCCTTTGGCTGGTGCCATTCTTGACCAGTCTGGCCTCAAACACGACGATTGTCTCAACAAGACCCTTTTGCTGAGCCATGACATGGTGAATATTTTTATATGCCATGGGGCTTTCATCCAGTCCGGCGGAAATAAGTGTGATTTGACTTTCATATAAAATACCCTGTAAATAATTTCTTTGCCGCAGCATGGCTCATGGCTCTGCCGGGGGTTATAGCCGCCCGGATTCGGACAGATCTGACAACCCTTCTATATCACTGATAAAAATCTCTTTTGCTTTGACTGCTATCAATTGGGCATCGGCCATTTTTTTGAAGATTCTGGAGATGGTTTCAGGGGTGGTTCCGATGAGATTTGCCAATTGGGCCTTGGAAATGGGGAGGGTGACCATCTGTTCATTGTTCAGGCCGGATATCTGGCTTGATTTTTGTTCCGTGTACAGGGTTAAAATATAGGCAGCCAGTCTGGCAGGCACTTCCTTGAGGCTCAGGTTTTCAATTTGTATGGTGAAGGCCCGCAGCCGTTTGGAAAGATCCGCCAGCATATTCATGGAAAGGGCCGGGGTTGTGGTGATCAGGTCGACAAAGGCGTCCCTGGGCAAAAAAAGGATACTTGAGTTTTCAATGGCCATGGCCGAGGCGGGAAAACTTTTGCCTTCAAAAACCGGCACCTCTCCAAAGGTATGGCCGGGTCCGTAAATATGGAGGATTTGCTCCTTTCCTTCAAAGGAAAGTTTGAAAACCTTTATTTTCCCTGTGTTTACAATATAAAATCCATTTCCCTGCTCCCCTTCCTGAAAGATGAGCCGGCCCTTACTAAAATGAAGCTCAAGGGCAATGTCCTGTATCTTTTCAAGCTGGGGCTGTGAAAGTCCTGAGAAAAGCGGTATTGTTTTCAAGATATTGATGGTATAATTCTCCGGTCTTATTCTTAATAATTTACATCGGGTAACGCTTTTTTTTAAAAGTACAAAAAAAGTTTCGCAACTTGACCCAGGTCAAGGTTTTACATCCCCATTTATATTAAGTTCACATCAGGATGTAAAGATTAATCGTTCATCACTATAACCTAAGGAGAATGCAACATGTTTTGTTTTCAATGTCAGGAAGCAGCAAAAAATGAAGGATGTACCATCAAGGGAATGTGCGGAAAAGATGATTCCACCGCCAATCTCCAGGACCTTTTGATCTTTAATCTCAAGGGAATTGCTGTGATCGCACAAAAGTCCAAGGCAGCCGGTGTTGCAGTACCCAATTCAGCTGCTGCCTTTATTGGTCAGGGCCTTTTTACCACCATCACCAATACCAATTTTAATGATGAAAATCTGGTTGGCTGGATAAACCGTGCCCAGGTAGTGAAAAAAGAACTGGCTGCGGCAGCCGGTGACAAGCTTGGAACCGATCTCCATGAAAGTGCCAGCTGGTATTCCAATGATGTGTCAACCTTTGCGGCAAAGGCTGAGCAGGTTGGTGTTTTGGCCACTGAAAATGAAGATGTCAGATCCCTGAGGGAATTGTTGGTTCTGGGACTCAAGGGAATGGCCGCCTATGCTGACCATGCCGCTGTCCTGGGTGTTGAAAAAGAGGAGATCTGGTCTTTCATGTACGAGGGTCTTGCCTCCACTACACAGGATTTGTCCGTGGATGAAATGGTGGGTCTGGTCCTGAAATGCGGTGGCGTCACCGTGACCACAATGGCTGCTCTGGACGAGGCTAATACCACTGCCTATGGTCATCCTGAACTCACCGAAGTCAACATCGGTGTGGGAACAAATCATGGAATACTTATTTCCGGCCATGATCTTAAAGATATGGAAGAATTATTAATACAGACCGAAGGCACAGGGGTGGATGTTTATACCCATGGGGAAATGCTCCCTGCCAATTACTACCCTGCCTTTAAAAAATATGACCACCTGCAGGGGAATTACGGTGGTTCCTGGTGGCACCAGAATGAGGAGTTTGAGTCCTTTAATGGTCCCATCCTCATGACCACCAATTGTGTGGTTCCCATGAAAAAGAAGAATACCTATCTGGATAAACTATATACCACGGGTGTCGCTTCCTACCCGGGTGCTGGTCATATTTCCGATGTTAATGGTGCAAAGGATTTTTCCGCTATCATAGAACAGGCCAAAACATGTGATCCGCCCAAGGAGCTTGAAACAGGCAAAATTGTGGGCGGCTTTGCCCATAACCAGGTGCTGGCTCTGGCAGATAAGGTTGTGGATGCCGTGAAATCGGGTGCCATCAAACGCTTTGTGGTCATGGCCGGATGCGACGGCCGCCAGAAGGGCAGAAATTATTTTACAGAAGTGGCGGAAAAATTGCCCCAGGACGCTGTCATCCTGACGGCTGGATGTGCTAAGTATCGCTACAACAAATTGAACCTGGGCGATATAGGCGGCATCCCAAGGGTATTGGATGCAGGCCAGTGCAACGATTGTTACTCCCTGGCCGTCATTGCCCTGAAACTTAAAGAAGTTTTCGGACTGGATGACATCAATGATCTGCCAATCTCCTTTGATATCGGCTGGTATGAGCAAAAAGCCGTTGCTGTTCTTCTGGCACTGCTTCACCTGGGAATTAAAGGTATCCGCCTGGGACCATCTTTGCCGGCCTTTGTCTCACCCACTGTACTGAATGTGCTGGTTGAAAATTTTGATATTAAACCCATTACCGAGCCCGAGGCTGATATAGAAGCCATGATGCAGGGCAAGTAAGACAATAATCGGCATGCAGGGGTAAGTTTCCCCTGCATGCCCAACCCCACAGGTTTTTAAGTGAAGGAGGGTAAAGATGAAATGCCCAGGACAGGATACTCAATACTGGAATCAGGATTCGATCTTTGAAACAAATTGCCCGGAATGTGATCATCCCATGGAATTTTTTAAAGATGATGCCACCCGGCGCTGCGGCAATTGCAGGAAAAAAATTGTGAACCCAAAGATGGATTTTGGATGTGCCTCCTATTG
>PIVS01000883.1 GCA_003353855.1 Desulfobacteraceae bacterium | reverse complement strand
CTATTTACAACCCGACAAAAAGAAACCTACCATTTACGGAAATGATAGTCCCAGCCCTTATCACGCATACATCTTTTAACATCAGAGATTTCATCGTTGACATTTCTACCATAGGAGACATCCTCGTTGCCACTCCAACCTGTCCGCATTTCCACTGCATATTCCCTGGCCTTTTTTTCACAATCCCCCTGGTCTTCATAAAACTGGGTTTTTGATTTTTCAGGATGTTCCGCCACATATTTATAGCAGCCACCCAACAGAAGCAAGACACCCATCAGCCCAGCAAATACTATTTTTTTCATCTTTTTCAAACTCCTGGTCACTCGTTATTGTGTAATACCCGTTTACTGGGCAATGCTTTATAGATAAACCCACAAGAAACACAACCTATCAATCCCGGTCCATAAAATCAACGACAAACCGACCATGGCTAAAATGCAATTCTTTTTCTCAAAGACTATTGTGATAGTTCCGTGATCACAATTGATATCTTTTTACGAATCAATTGCCCAGGACCCTGGATGGCCAAAAGGATGCTGTTTTCCCCCGGTGGAAGTTTCCCGCCATAGAGCCCGGGTTTATCCTTGCCGGCAGTATGCTCTTTTTTTTCCGCCAGGGCAATTTTTGCCAGGGGAAATATCTGCTTGGAAAACCGTGTTTTTGAAGGAATCACATCATTGGGGATACTTTTTTCTCTGACCTGGGTCGGTTCAATCCCCTCAAAGACAAACCCACCCCGGTTTTTTTCATCATGGAGATACCGGGTTTTATTCCAGTCAATTTCAATACTGGCATCAGATTTGTTTTCAACCTCCAGCATAAAGAATGAAAAATAGCCGGCATCATCCTTGGCAGGCGTAAAACTGGCACTAAAGATTTGTGTTTCAATCCTCTTTGACACCGGATTGCTGACGTATTCATAGACAGCAGCCGAACATCCAAAACCGGCCAGCATCAAGGATGCAATAATACCTATGGTTAACCTGACAGATACATATTTCATGGCACCTCTCTTTATTTAAGCCTTGGATTGATTACTTTTAAAAGATAAAATGTATTCAAAGTTTAAAATGAAGTCAAGACCGAAAGAGAAATTTTACAGGGTCCAAAGCATATACCTCTTTAGCAAATAAATGCAGATTTGAAATTTACCTGACATTTTCCTGGAAAAGATAGGCTGATACCGGCTGATTTTGGCTGGACCCCTGGTTCAAAAAAAGGTATAGTTCATGCCGATATATAAACTATTTGCAGGATGTTATAAAAAAACAAATAGATATTGACAAAATCGTGAAATAATTATAGAATTAAGAGTTTTTTGAAATTGCAAAAAGTATTGAAATAATAAGGAGAGTTTAACATGTACGCAGTTATCAGAACCGGAGGAAAGCAATACAAGGTTCATGAAGA
>PIVS01000323.1 GCA_003353855.1 Desulfobacteraceae bacterium | reverse complement strand
AAGAAAAATTCCACACAACTGTCCTCCCAAACATTATCCTGATGTTCTAGTGCCACTGCCCGGACATATCTGTCTGCAACCCGAAACATCAGATATATGGCCAGATCATCATAGGCTATCTTCACTGCTGCCCCTGGAAAATGATCGGGTTTTTTCCCCATATAGTTTTCAATCGTTTGGGAGGGCATCTCCGTCCATGGAGACTTATTCCAATGGACATCGCCCCTGGGGCGGTTTATTTGTCTATTTACTTTACAGCGCATGGTTTGTTTTGAGGATTTTTAATTTAATCATTCTGTAAACCAATGGTTAAGGGGGTTGGCATAATATGCCAGCAGCGATAATTCAGAAAGGTCACAGGTAAAGGCCCCTTCATTTTCATTTATCAGCCCCCGGAGGTCATAAAAACAAACCAGAGATTTCTTTTTTTTGCCTGGGGATCCAATGACCTTAACAGGCTCCTGTCTTCAATGGTCCGGTCATAATTGATGCCCACTGGAATGAAAACAATATCCCGGTCTTTTCCCGGATCAAAATTGCGCAGCATATAATCCATTAGACCCAGCCTGGGCTCTTGCAGACTGCCGTCACGGCTGAGTCCACCTTCAAGGAATACGGCCTGGCAAACCCCCTGCTGGGTTGCCATGTGGATATATCGTTCCAGCACCCTTCTGTACAAGGGGTTTCCAGAATGCCGCCGGACAAAAAAAGCACCCATGCTATATTTTTTTACAGTCGTCTAATAGACAAAGAAGAAATATCCATGAAAAAACTTCTGCTCATTACGATATTGGTTTTATACAGTGCCGGCTCTGTGTGGAGTTCAACTCAGGCAAAACCAGGGAGTCCCTTGAACCGGGTACTAATTCCTTGGGATTGCAAAAAAAAATTTCAGACAAAGCATTCCATCCATCGCAGATCAGTTTATCGGCATCCCCTATGAACTTGGAGGAAACCCCCTCCGGTATAAGGGCCCTGGTGCAATAAAACCTGCCCAGAGCCCTGTCTCCTTTTTTCAAATAAATACCTTTATTTTATTTCATGGTCAAACTTGTCCATGAGTTTGACATTCCCGACAAGCGCCTTGACGGTGATGGCATAGACCCCTTTTTCTTTCATGTCAGCAGTCGTACCAAAGCCCTTACTCATATACATGCCCATGGCTTTTTGCTTTTCTCCGTCCTTATTTGTGATGAGAAAACCGACCTTTCCCTTGAGCACGGGTTCATGGTTTTTGTCCAAAATATACACCATGATGTGATGGGGTTTGTCCATTTCTTTTTCCCCATGGGCTCCATGGTCTTTCGCTTCCTCACTTTTCTGTTCCCGAAGATCCATGAGGTAATAGGAAAGCATATAGCCATCCACCATGGATTCATGGAAAAGTTCGCCGATTTTACTTGATTTGGCATCTGATTTGGACATATCGTGGCCGGCCATATCACTGCCGGCAAGAGCAGTGCCTGTCAAGAGAAGGGAGATGCAAAAAATTGTCAAAACTGATGTGATAAAACGGTTCATGTTTAATCCTTTTTTTAATTGTTGTTTAATTTACTGGTTTTAAGGTTATTGGTTTTAGGTTTATTTTTTATTTCATGGGTTTTCCATAAATCATAGAACACCGGGATGATAATCAGGGTCATGATGGTGGAGGAGACCAAGCCGCCGACCATGGGCGCTGCAATGCGCTTCATGATCTGGGAGCCGGCTCCGGTTCCGTACATGACCGGTAAAAGACCGATGAGGGTGGTGGCAACGGTCATTATTTTGGGGCGAACCCTGTCCACGGCCCCTTCAATGATGGATTCCTTTAGGTCTCTAGTGGACTTGATCTGATCTTCATCCGTTTTCCGCTTAAACACCTCATCCAGATAGACCAGCATGACGATGCCGGTCTCCGTGGCAAGCCCTGCCAGGGCGATAAACCCCACCCCCACGGCAACGGACATGTTATATCCCAAAAGATAAATGAGCCAGAACCCGCCCACCAGGGCAAAGGGAAGACTGGCCATGACAATGACCACCTCGATGAGGTTGGAAAAATGAATATACAACAGGAGAAAGATCACCAGCAGGGTGGCAGGGATGATGATGTTCAAGGTCTTTCTGGCTTTTTCCATATACTCGTACTGGCCGGACCAGATCAAAGAATACCCAGTGGGGATATCGATCTTTTCCACAATCTTCTTGGCCTGTTTAACATAGGTTCCGATGTCCATATCTTTGATATCCACAAAAACCCAGGCCGTGCGCTTGGAATTTTCACTCTTGATACCGGCCGGTCCCTTGCGGATGGAAATGTCGGCCAACTGGATCAGTGGTACCTGGGCACCGGAGGGGGTGGGTACAACCACCCGTTTGATCATATCAATATTATCCCTAAACTCCCGGTTGTAACGCAGGTTGACCGGATACCGTTCCAGTCCTTCAATGGTATAGGTCACATTCATTCCGCCGATGGCGGTTTTAATGATATCCTGAACATCCTGTACCAGGAGGCCGTACCGGGCGATGTTCTCTCTATTAATGGTAAAATCCAGATAATTACCGCCGGTAACCCGCTCGGAAAAAACCGACATGGTGCCCTTGGTATTACTGAGCTGGGCTTCGATCTGCTCACCGATATTGGCCAGGGTCTCAAGGTCCGGTCCCATGATCTTAATGCCCACAGGGGTTTTGATACCCGTTGACAGCATATCGATCCGTGTTTTAATGGGCATGGTCCAGGCATTTGTCACTCCCGGAAACTTCACGGCCTTTTCCAAATCATCGGTGAGTTCCGTCAGGGTGATATACCGTTCTTCGGGCAGGATAATTGCCAGGGGCGCTTTTAAAAACGTCGGCCAATCGGCATAAAACCGGTCAATCTTTTTCTTTCTCCATTCATGGGTAATCTTCCCCTTTACCTGTTCCGGCCAGATCAATGTGAGGGGGGCTGAAAGCCAGTCTGGCCAGGCTGCAAAAAACCTGTCTTTGCGGATCATCTCGTATTCGACTTCAGGCCGCAGCACGATAACGGTCTCAATCATGGAGAGGGGGGCAGGATCCGTAGATGTTTCCGCCCGGCCAATTTTCCCCATGACGCTTTTCACTTCGGGAAATCGTTTTATGATCTTGTCGGTCTGCTGCAGCAGTTCCTTGGCCTTGGTAATGGAAATCCCGGGCAGGGTGGTGGGCATATAGAGCAGGTCCCCTTCATTGAGGGGCGGCATGAACTCACTGCCCACACGATTCATGGGAACCCAGGTCACGGCCAGAACAGCAATGGCAATAACCACCGTGATTTTTCGCCACTTGAGCACCTGTTTAATCACGGGCAGATAGATGCGAATCAAAAACCTATTCAAGGGATTTTCTTTTTCAGGCATGATTTTCTGACGGGTGAGGCTCAGGGTAAAAAACAGGGATAAAATAAAAGCATAGACAAGACTCAGTCTTGGCAGTGTCACCCCGGCAAGGCCTAAAGCGACCACAATAAGAGGCGGACCTCCAATGGCCAGAAACCAGATCCATCTCCTCTGTTTTTGGGGAAGAGTAGGATCAATGGGAGTTTCCCGGACAAAAAAGGTCATGAGTACGGGAATAATGGTAATGGCAAGAATGGAAGAGGCGGCCATGGCAGTGGTTTTGGTGTAGGCCAGGGGACGGAACAATCGGCCCGACTGCTCCATGAGGCTGAATACCGGTAAAAAAGAGACCGTGATAATCAAAAGACTGAAAAAAAGCGCCGGCCCCACCTCTTTTGAGGCATCCATGATGATCTGGGTATGGCTCTTTTTTCCCCGGTCCCGCTCCAGATGCTTATGGGCATTTTCCACCATGACTATGGAGGCATCCACCATCACGCCAATGGCAATGGCAATCCCCCCCAGACTCATGATATTAGCATTGATGCCCAAAGGATACATGATCAGAAATGACATCAAAATGCCCACGGGCAGGGTAAATATGGCCACAAAGGCAGACCTGAAATGAAGCAAAAATACGATGCAGATCAGGGCCACCACGATCATCTCTTCGGTGAGCTTGGTTTTAAGGGTGGAAACAGCCCGTTCTATGAGGGAGGACCTGTCATATCCGCTGACAATCTCAACCCCGGGGGGCAGCCCTTTTTCCAGTTCTTTTAATTTAATTTTAACCCGTTCTATCACCTCCCGGGCATTTTCTCCGTACCGCATTATCACGATGCCACCGACACTCTCCCCCTCCCCGTTCCATTCGAGGATCCCCCGGCGCAGCTCCGGACCGATGCCGATATCGGCAATATCCTTGAGTAAAATGGGGGTTCCCTTGTTATCAACGGAAACCACAATATTTTCAATGTCTGAAAGGGAAGATATATAGCCCAACCCCCGGACCATGAACTCTGTTTCCCCCATCTCTATGAGTTTGCCCCCCACATCAGCATTGGAGCGCTGGATGGCCATCTTAATTTTCTGGATGGGGATATTGTAGGATAAAAGCTTATTGGGGTCCACCTCCACCTGGTATTGCTTGACAAACCCGCCGATGCTGGCCACCTCGGATACCCCGGGAACAGCCGTCAGCTCATACCGGAGAAACCAGTCCTGGATGGAGCGCAGGCTTGCCAGATCATTGGTGCCGGAGGTGTCCTTGAGTACATATTGATAAACCCAGCCAACGCCTGTGGCATCGGGCCCCAGGCTGGGGGTTACTCCCGCGGGCAGGCGGCCTGCCACAAAATTCAAATACTCCATGACCCGGGATCTTGCCCAATAGATATCGGTGCCGTCTTCAAAAATCAGGTAGACAAAAGAATATCCGAAAAAAGAATACCCCCGGACCACCTTGGCAAATGGCACGCTGAGCATGGCCGTTGTCAGGGGATAGGTGACCTGGTCCTCCACCACCTGGGGGGCCTGGCCCGGATATTGGGTATAAATGATGACCTGGACGTCGGACAGGTCTGGAATGGCATCCAGGGGAGTGTTGACCATGGCCAGGACACCCCCGGCAATGACGAACAAGGTGGCCAGGATCACCATGAATTTGTTGTTAATGGACCACTCGATGATTTTATCTATCACGACATTTCCCCCTTTTTATCCCATATCCTCAAAAAAATCATCTTTGGATTCCATGTCGTTAAAAAAGTCATTGCCCTGGTCTAAACTTTGGTCCGATCCGGTTGAGCCTGAGGTTGAGCCTGGGGCTGAGGCTGTCTTTTTAGAGCCGGATTTGGCCTCTATCATCTTCTGGATGGCTTCCTTTAGCCTGGATTCCGAATCCAGCAAAAACTGCCCGGACACCACAATGATCTCCCCCTTTGCAAGTCCTGAGACCACCTCAACCTTTCCGTCATCCAGCTGAATGCCAGTGGTGACTTCCCTGGGTGAAAATTTTCCGTCTCCCCTGGCCAGGAAAACAAGTTTTTTATCTCCTGAATGAATAACCGCTTCAGAGGGAATAAACAATCCTTCCTCATCGGTCCCGGTGTGTATACTGATCCGGACAAACATGTCCGGCTTCAAGGCCATGTCCTTGTTTTCAAATTCAATGCGGATGATCACATCCCGGGTTTTTGCCTGGAGATAGGGAAAGATATAGGCGATTTTGCCCTTGTACACACGATCCGGCTGATAGGCCAGTCTCATTGTTACGCTTTGTCCCTCATGGACCCGGTTCTGCTCATATTCAAAAATATGGGCCTCCACCCAGACCGTGGAGAGATCGGATATGGTAAAAAG
>PIVS01000322.1 GCA_003353855.1 Desulfobacteraceae bacterium | reverse complement strand
AAAAATGCAGAGATAGTTTCACGAGCTTAAAAAAAACCTGCAGAAAATTAAACATATCATTTTGGGACTATCTGACGGATCGGATTTATAAGAAAAATAAAATTCCTCCTTTGTGCGAAATGATGGCATTTAAGATGACTGAGTCAGCCGAATCGATATATTCATCTCACCACTGACTTTTTGGGATCTTACATTCATTAGAGCTATTGCCTTGAACATGTTGATAAAACCCTTTATATAGGAAGAATATGCAACCAATCATCAATATTCCTGAAATTATTTTTTTTATCATTTATTTTTCTTTAATTTTATGTCAATCGATTAGATCACCCGCAGCGACTGCACTGCTGTCTGGTGCATTTCTATTGTTAGCCACCAAGCTTCTGTCATCCAATTTCAAAGGAAGTAACACCAAAAAAACGATTTAACGGCATATCAGGAAAATCTCCCGTATACATCCTAGCGGTTTCAAATGAAACTTTCATTTTATATTTCTCTGCCAATGCCACAGCCGCTTGATTTACTTCTGGTGTATCAAGAAAAACTGGTTCTGTAGAATGAACTTTAGATTTTAAAACCAGAAAAAGGGATTCAGCCAATTCTGGACTGTTCGCAAAAAGAGGGCCAATCTTGTAACCTAAGTGACACGTGCGGATGGTGCCATAGCCTGAAAGCTTGCCATTTTGCATGATTCCCAGAGAATGACATTCAGGTTGCCTGATCCAGGATCTGATAAATCTGGACCGGTTTTCAGGGAAAAATGGCCGATCAAATAAATCAATGGTTTTAATAGGCAATGTGGAAAGTTCTACTATTTCCGAGTTTTCAGGGGGATTGCCACCACCAAACCCTTCATAGCGAATGTTACGATAAGCCAGTTTGAAACCAGACTTTTTATAGTTATCCTGCTGAGCTGTTACTCCATCAAGGCCAATATTCCGACCCTCAAGATATTTTAAGCCAGCGTTCCAGATTTGAATCCCATATCCTTTGCCTCGATATTCGGGTTTGACAATATAGAATCCCAGAAACCCAAAAGACTCATCGTATTTGATCACGGAGATTGTAGCAATAGGTTCATCGTCAAGCAGTCCAATAAAAAAACCAGTCGAGTCAGCATCGAAATAGCAGTCTGCATCATTAAGTCCTGGATTCCACCCCTCCTTAGCAGCCCAATCAATGGCAATGTTTACTTCTTTTCAGCTCATTGTTTTGATGGTATATTTTTTATCTTGCATTGGAATCTCTACTTTTTAATGGTTATCGGTGTATCCTGAACACCAGCATAGAAAACTATAATTTCTGCAGGCTCATTACCTTCATTTTTTCCATAGTGCCACGTACCAACCACTTCGACAATTGAATCTCCTGCTTTAAGATGCAATATCTCTTTGTCTTTTGTCACTACAGTTAGTTCTCCTTTTAATAATACACCCGCATTTATCACCGGATGTTCATGTAGCGGCAATTGTACTTTCGGAGGAATTTTAATCCGTAGAATCGTTATCTCCGGCTTGCCATTTGAGTAGTTTGGAAGACTTCTCCCGTCCCAACTTGCACTCGTTTTGGCCAATACATCAACTTCGACAGTATTTGCCTCTTGTGCCCAAACATTACTTGTTAGCAATAGAATAAAACATATTCTGCATATATATTTTTTCATTAGTTCTTCTCCATGTTTAATGTTTAACTCATGGGTTTGTCTCCATGCAGTGGATTGTTCAACGACCCGAGGAGTAGGGTGGATCATTCTCCTTGTACTGCTGCGAAGCAAAGCTTCAGCAGTAGTATATTATCTGGTAATTAGCCAGCCCGCCCGAGTGTGTCCGAGTGAACATCCCAAATAAGCGGTTTATCCGTCTTCATTTGGATTGTTTGAAAATTACGACACAGAACTCTTCGGTCATAATTCTCTTAAAAGCCCCATTGCGGGGTCACAATGGAGCCGCCAAGAATTGTTTTTTGAGGGGTTTGAAAAAACTTTTTATTTAAAGCTGCTTGCAAAATTTTGCTTGGTCCGCCCATATTTGACATCTGAATTTATAAAAATTTTTCTTCGTATGTGCACCAATCAAGATTATTGATCTACCATATTAGGTAACCAGATCGATCAGCGCCGGAATCTTTTTCGCGATTTCAATTCCGACTTTGCCCAGTGCTATGATATTCGCCTTCAATTCTGCCTGGCTGATATTGTCCGCAGATGCTTCTTTTACAACGGATATCAACTGAGCATAGATTTCCAGGTCAGTGGTATCAGGGGTGATCCGGTCAATCTCTTCTTTCGATAACCCCATCAGCGCATTCAGTTCATCCTTATACTGACCCTGGAATGCCTCCCGGTTTTTTTTGGCTCTTTCCTTTAGTTTTTTCCTGTATTCTTCAGCGCCCATTACAAATCCTCCTTTTTTTAAATTACCCAAAGATTATGAATTATCTGTTTCTGGGGCAAACAACCCATGAAATTTTGTCTGCCACTCTTCAATCTTTTTTTCCGTCTCATCCAATGTTGCGTCTATTTCTTTTCCTTTGTCTGTAAATTCAGACACCTTTTCTGACATATCGGCAAGGGATTTCCCAATATCCTTACGCAGACCATCGACACCGAACTCATTCAGAAGTTCCTCCTGAGCATCATGTACCTTTACGATAGAGGCGAGATGGCCGGTAACAATGGAGTTGGCATAGTGAATTTGATTGTAAGATCGGTCTATGGCTGACAGCAAAGCCTTTTCCTGCTCAAGAACTGGAGATATTGTTTCCTGTCTGAATGATTCTATATCCTCTCTTACGACTTCAAGAAAGATCTCCATGAACTCAAGTACCTCCAACTGGGCTTTTTGGTTTTCCGGATTGTTGACCGCAAAGTTGAGTTTAGCAAACAGGGAATCTTCAACACCAGATTTGAAATCATCGTAATCATCCTTTAACTGCTTTTTAACCTGGTACGGCGCATACACAGTATCAATAAATTTATTCACATCATTTTTCATTCGCTCAAAGAGGATTTTTGCCAGTTCCTTATGGGATTGATAGACTTGGGCCACATCTTTGCCAACAGTCGTTGACAACTCAACTGCTTCTTTAGGAACCTGGGCGCATCCAACAAAACACACGAACCCTGATACCATCAAGATTGTAATGAAAACATGTTTCAGACTGATATTCTTTTTAACCATTCCGCCTCCTTTCAAGAAAAAAAATTATTATCTAAATGTTTAAAAAAGATCATAAAATCATTATAGAAATTCGTCATATCGATATTGGGTCGGGAGCCTGCCGGGTCTGATGCTCCGCTTGTGTCAGCGAGGAGAACAGTATTGCCTTGCCCATCAAGTCACAAGATCGGCAAATCGAAGCAGGTGATTTTTTGAGGTTGGCAACCCACTCCTGCGGGGGGCTTCATTCTGGTGCTTTGCCGGTTTATAACGGCTATTTTGACGTAAGTCGACTTCCCACTCAATTGGTTGGTTTTTGGATTTTTGCTTTTTCGGCTTCAGCCTGAGCCTTTACCTTTTCAGCCTCAGAACGTTTTACAGCATTATCACTATTGCGCTCTTTTTCAATATTTTGTTCTGCTATTGCCCGATGTTCAAAAATATTCCCGACGGTAAATGCCCCGCCAATCGCGCCAAGTCCCAAAACAAAATTCATAAAAAAGGATGGAGGCGGAGCCTCACCTTTCATTCCCAAAAGAATAAAATAACCTAAAGTACCTAAAGAAAAAACAACCAGCATCCATTTAGTAAGTGCGACCTTTCTACTACCCCCTTTAATATCACTCATAGTTTATCCTCCATTTGGTTATAACCAATTGATTTTTATAACACCCGACGGCACCAGTGAAATCTGGTGCATGTTGATTGTTGAAATTTAAGGGCAACAATCAAGGTATGCCCCCATTTTCCTCTATGTCTTAAAAACCACCAGGGTTTTGTCTAAACCCTTCAAAATCATGTTGTCGCTGTATGTCCAATAGGAACTGACGCTCAAAGTTATAGTCTTGAAATATTTGATCCATTCTTATTTTCTGCTGTTCTGTTTTAATTTGTTTCCATTGATTCCAATTTGGAAAATTTTTATTCTCTGTAGCAAATTCATCAATCAGATAAAGTTTCTTAGTATCAATTTTTAACCGGTATAATTCTTCTTTTGGACATGATTCGCAGGGTTGAGACTCTATTTTCTTTATCAAATCCAATATATCCGGTCCTTCATTACAATTTGGGCATGCACGCGGTTTAGGCTTAGTGCCACCTGAGGTTCCTGCCAAAAAAGGATTTCCCCAATACCGAGACAGGTCTTTTTTTGCATTTTGCTCACACTTTTTATCTGTCCAGGTAAAATTGCCGCCATTTATTGTCCATTTTTCACCATCACATGCTTTAAAAATAACACCTCCATAAAAACTGGGAATAAGATTACCCAATATTTTTTTTCCTTCATCCACTTTCATTAAAAACTCAGCACTTGCAGTATTCAGTAACAAAAATACTAAAATCAATATGTTAAATACGGTACTTATTTTCTTCATTGGTTTTTTCCTTACAAAGATGAATTTCCAATTGTTTGAGAGTAATGGAAATTTTTTATCGGTATTCGATAAGTTGGATGGATCGATTTCAATTTCTCTTCATTACTCTTGGACGAACGAACCACATATACATCTGTTTTCGTTCTCCAAATTAACCGTAACGACCCATTTAAATTATCATTTAAAAGTGTTCTACCCAGTTCGTTATCCAATTTCTGTCCAATTTCTTTTTTAAAATGAAAGTTTATTTTCTTTCCTCCGCCTGATTTTACATATAACGAGTGCTTGCTGCTTTTAGTGACAGCAAGATTAAATGACACACCAATTATACATAAAAATAAAAAAAATGCGGCGACATACCCATATAGATCCTTCACTCGATAAGAATAAAAGCAAAAGCCAGAAAAAATTATAATCAATACTATACCAATAAAATCAGAAAGCGACGGTTCAGTTATAATGGCTATAAATGGCGGATAACAATAAATTAAATAATAATAGAACGGAAGTTCCATATTAGATAAGTATATACCAAAACTCCCAAGGTACTCATTCAAATAAACCCAGCCTGTAAAATATGCGACAATCGCAAAAAAGAACATCGCATCTCTAAAAATTTTAATCGTATCTTCTATATCTTCTTTTGTTAATTTGCGGTAATCATTCATAATCATACCTTCCTGATTCCAGTTTTTTTAGACCTTTTGCTTTATCTCCGAGGCGCTCTCTGATTTTTTCAATAAACTGTTCATCTCCAACTTCCAGATGGGTCATTCCTTTAAAAGGGTTTTTTGTTACAAACGAATCAAGGTGTTATTTAATTTGTATGGGGTCGCCCATTATGACTTCCCATGAACGCTTGCATCAGCGGCAGTTAAAAGCAGAGTGTAGCGGAGCGAAACGCCGTTTTAACTGTCCGTTGGATGCTTTTGTGTACGCCCGGCTTGGATCATACCGGGTCACCAAGGTCCAGGCATCACCGGCTGTTGCCGACGGTGGTGAAATACGAACAATGGGCAGCATCTGCAAAAGAAGTTTCATTGCGTCCGCCAGGGTAACCTGACGGATGATAGGGCAGAAGTCAGCAGACGTCATAGTAGCCAAATGCCGGGGGTAATGCCCCGGACAGGGTGAAGGACCGAACATCAAACGAAAAGGAGGTATCCATGAGCTTTGTATATACAGTGAATC
>PIVS01000882.1 GCA_003353855.1 Desulfobacteraceae bacterium | reverse complement strand
CAGCGGTTGTCTACCCTGGTTACTAACCATTAGCAGAAACTTTCGACAATTATCACTGGAATTAATGAAATTTATTCCGGTTTCCGTAGATTTTTGGGAGAAACAGGTAATGCTCCCGTGTTGAAGTATGCTTTGTCACCCCTACCTGGACTCTGATTACCGGCGGCAGTTGGGCTGACCGCTGGGACGTGAGCGTCGGTTCCATGACAATTACCGATGACCGCATGAAATTTTTGTATTTCACTCAACCCTATTACAGCGTACAAGGCGTATTCTTTGTGCATAAAGATAACACCACTTTTTTAAAACCTCGGGACTTGTCCGGAAAACGAATCGGTGTAGCTACCGACACAACACATGAAAAGTATTTGAAAAGTAAGTTATCAATGCCCGGAATAGAAACTGAGTTTGTCGTGCAAAACGCCATCATTGTGAGCTATCAGGCGGATACGGATCCGATAGAGGTTTTGGCGAAAGGAGGCGACGGCCAATTGGATGCGATCCTGTTGGGCATCGCGCCAGCTTATAAAGCGATTGCAAATGGGGCGGCGTTAAAACAACTGGGAGACCCGGTATTCAACCAACATGCCGCGGTAGCCGTTGACAGGAAACATCGTAAGGACCCCGAATCCTTGATCATGAAGATCAATACTGCCATTCGTGCCATGCATGCCGATGGAACCATGTCGAAATTATCTCAAAAACAACATATTACCGACCTGAGCAAACCCGCGAGTAAATTTAATTGGAAATCCCTAAAACAATTTTCCGAGAATTGAATGATACATAGTCGAAGCAAACAAGGATGATATTTTTCAACAAGAGCCTCATGGCGCGACTTGTTGGTTACTTTCTGTTCCTGTCATTGGTAACAACCGGTTTTATGGGATATATCACCTTCCAAAAAGGGCGCAAGACCTTAACGGACTCTATTTTTGAACGGCTCGATGCGGTAGCGACGGTGAAAGCGGATACATTCAATTTATGGATGGATGAACAGCGTCAGGAAATAGTGTTTCTCTCTTCGGTTCCCAGTGTCCGGAACCAACTCACCATATTATCTCGTTTGGACGAATCGGACCTTCTCTACCAGGAAAACTTTACGCTATTAGCGGAATATATGCATTATTTAACCAGCAATCCGGCCTCCGATCTGATAAAATTTTTATTTTATCCGAGCAAGACGGAGAAGTGCTTTTTTCGACGCAAACCGAAAAAATTGGTTAGATTCAGGCCACTGAACCTTATTTCCTGGAAGGATTATCAAGACCATATATTCATCCCTTTATGGTTTCTGTTCAGACCGGTCGTTGTCAAGAGACTTGTCGCCTAAATCATTTTTAAAATGCACATAAAAGTGTGTCATCAATCTCCCGCCCTACGGTTGGGTTGCGAATTCCAGGAAGGCTAATTTTTTTTGA
>PIVS01000021.1 GCA_003353855.1 Desulfobacteraceae bacterium | reverse complement strand
CCATAGGTATTTCCCAGCATCCCCGGTCCCATTCCCGAATAGTAATGGTAAAAAGAGGGGGCGATCACTGTGACCTTGTACCCTTCTTCAACAAATCGATGGATGTTTTCCAGGGTGACCATGTGGGCGTGGCCTCCCCCTACAAGTACAAGATGTTTTCTCACGTTGCCCCCTCCATCAATTTCCCAAGACTTGCCAGGTGAGCTTTTTCCTCATTGGCAATGGTATGGATGATATCCCTGGCACGGGGCTGACTCAACCCTTCCCCCACCCGCTGATAAAGATCCAGGGCCTGGGCCTCAATGGACATGGCAAGGGAAATCACCTCTGTTTCTGATCCCAAGTCCGATCCGAAACGTTCAAGATACTGGTCTGTTGTCAGCCCCCCTTCCATGGCCTTTGCTGCCACCATGGATTCAAATTCTTCCTGGGTAACCTGAGCTTGACCTAATTCATTATAGGCGCTTAATAGGTAAAGCTGGTGCTTGACCTCAATCTTTGACAATTTTGAAAACAAAGACGCAACCCGGCGGTTTACAGCCTTTTTGGCCATGGAAAGATAGAAATCCCCAAGCCCCTGTTCAAGGGAATAGGCCACCTTGAGAATATCTTCAACAGATTCACTGCCGGAAAACAAATTCATACCAAGGTCCTGGGGGCCAAAAGCGGTTTTAGCCTGCCAGGCTTTAATACCACCGGACACATTATACACCTGTTTAAACCCTTTACCAGATAACATCTGGGCAGCAACACGGCTGCGCCCGCCAACGGCTCAATAAACCAGAACAGGCTTTTCAGGATCAATCTCTCCAAGCCGATCGGACAACTCGGGCAGAGGGATGAGGGTGGCACCGGGGATATGGCTTTGTCGGTACTCATTTGGCTGGCGTACATCCAGGATGATGATTTCATCTGCCTTTGCCGTTGCAACCATCTCCTGGGTTTCTTTAAAATCAATGGACTTTACCGGGGTCAAAAACTGCATCCACTTCATGGCATCTTCCTTTATTTCAAATTAAGGCCAACCTGTCCCAGGGATTTAAATAACTTGGGACTGGCACCGCAAACCAGACATTTCCAGTCCTTGTGCAACTCTTCAAATTTGGTGATACACAAATGGTTGAATCATGCATCCCGGGCTGCGGCATCAGCTTTCGCTGCTCCCTTTATCTTCCTTGACATCGGCTTCCATCACCATCATGCATTCATGGCATTTCAATTCAATATTGGGAACATCGCCATGTTTTTTTTTGAGTTCTTCCTCGGACATTTCGGCTTCACCGCCGCAACCGCACTGGGGACAGGATGTGGTTATTCTGTATTTTTTGCCCATTATTTTCTCCTTTGCTTATTCTTTTCCGGTTATTCTCGGATCATTGGGTTTGCCTGCACAGTCCGGGGTATAGCAGGAATTGTCCACAAAAGAACATTCCTTTTTGCAGGATGGACATTGTTCAGGCGGCGTATCGGCGTCCAGGTTGTATCCGCATTTATCGCATATCCAACTGACCATGATCTGTCTCCTTATTAAGGTTTGAGTTTCTTGTTTACATAAATTTCAATCCTGATAATATCTGATAATATCTGGTAAAATCTGATAATATCTGATAATAGTACGATTCAAAAATCGTGCCAGCTCTCTAAAACAGAATTTCATGTTGACATTACCTGCGTTTCTTGAATGATGACCCAGGTAAAATTGCAACACTGCCGGGAAAAGGTGCCAAAGAAACAGCAACGTCGATTATACTAGGACTAATAGATGCAGGACAAAAGTCATCCCCATCACCATAGCACAAATGTAATACCAGGCAAACCCAATTACTCCCTGAAAAAAAAATTTGTTTTTGGGATAATTGTCATCATCGTCCCCGTGCTTGGACTGCTCTTCACCTGGCTCAGCATTCAACTGCACAACCAGGCAAAGGAAGAAACCCTGGAAAAAGCCCGGGTGCTGACAGACCAGATCATCCTGACCCGCCAGTGGATCACCGACTGTTACGGCGGTATATTTGTAAACACTGCCAGTCCTGGGGCCCGGGATGTCACCTATGCCACAGATGACCGGATTATTACCGCCCATGAAACCTACCAGATGTTCACCCCCTCCATGGTAACCAAAAAACTTTCCCAATATTCATCCCGGGAACAATCCTACCATTTCCGGCTGTCCAGCCTGAATCCCCTGAACACGGCAAACAGCCCTGACTCCTTTGAAAAACAGGCACTGACCAGTTTCAACCGGATCCAGGGATCGGAATATTACAGGTTTACAAAAGAATTCATGGACTACATGGTCCCCCTTTACAAGACCCGGGGCTGTGTCAAGTGCCATACCAATGAAAGCATTAAAAAGGCCCATATCATCGGCGGATTACGGGTGACTGTCCCCTATAAGCATATAAGACAGACCTTTAAAAAGAACCTGTTTCTCCTGGGGGGAGCCGGGCTGAGCATCACCCTTTTAACCATCATTGTCCTGATTTTTCTGATCCACACCCTTGTTCTGAAACCATTGAATGAATTGGAGGAAAAAAGCCGGCAACTCTCAACTGGCAACCTCAATTCACGGGTTAACCTTAAAACAAAGGATGAACTGGAGCGGTTGGGCGACAGTTTCAACCTCATGGCCCAAAGCCTGATGCAGAACCGGGACAGTTTGGAGGGAAAGGTGACCAAGGCCACAAAGGACCTTGCCCAGGCCAACCAGGAGCTGTTAAAACTGGACAAGCTCAAATCCAATTTTCTTGCCAACATGTCCCACGAGCTTCGAACCCCGCTAACTGCTGTAAAGGGCAGTATCCACTACCTGGAACGGACAATGCAGAACAAAGAGGAGCTTGCCTATATCCACATCATTGAAAAAAATATATCCCGGTTGGCCCGGTTGGTTGCCAATCTATTTGATTTTACCAAGCTTGAAGCCGGAAATATTGAATGGGAATTTGAACGGGAGGATATTTCACAGCTGGTCACAGAGGTAATCGAAATCATGGGCCCCATTGCCAAGGCCAGGAAGGTCTCCCTGGAACTCTACAGTCCCGGCCCCCTCTATGCCGTCATTGACCTGGAACGAATGGAGCAGGTATTGGTGAACCTTCTGGACAATGCCATCAAATTTTCCAGGGAAAAATCTTTGGTCAGGGTGGGGGTCACAGACCGGTACAGCCACATTGAAATTTATGTCAAAGACCAGGGACCGGGGATTACCAAAGAAAGCCTTGAAACTGTTTTTGAAAAATTCTACACTGCCGATACCTTGTCAAAAAACAGTAAAAAAGGAGCAGGCATGGGACTATCCATTGCCAAGGCCATCATAACCGCCCACAAGGGAGAAATTTCAGTGGAAAGCCAAAAGAACATATCCACAACTTTCATTGTCACATTGCCCAAAGGATAAAACATGACACCCTCTTCCAGTACAAAAACCATTCTGATCATCGATGATGATCAGGACATTGTTCAAACCATAAAAGCAAACCTGACCCTTGACGGCTATGAGATCGTCTCTTCACACACCGGCCTTGAAGGGATTGAACTTGCCAAGGAATACCGGCCCGACCTCATCCTTTTGGACCTGAACCTGCCGGACCTGGACGGCATCTCCATCTGTGAAATCCTGAGAAAAGAGTTTGATTTTCCCATCATCATGCTCACGGCCCGGGACGCCCTGTCCGACAAGGTGCTGGGTTTAAAAAGCGGAGCAGACGATTATATGGTAAAGCCCTTTGAATACCTGGAACTGTCCGCCAGAATAACTGCTCTTTTCAACCGGTTTGACAGGAGCATGATCCAGGAAAAACAACAGATTCAGGATCTTGAAATCAACCACAAGACCCGCCATATCACCATCAAAGACCGAACCGTCAAACTGACCAAAACAGAATTCATGCTTCTGGAACTATTTGTCTCCCACCCGAACCAGAGCCTTACCCGGACCTTCATCGAAAAACAGATCTGGTGGGATGCCCAGCTATACTCCCAGTCCCGGGCCCTGGATGTCCATATCCAGCGCCTGCGAAAAAAAATAGAGGAACAACCGGAAACCCCGGCCCTGATCACCACCGTTGCCGGTGTGGGTTATCGGTTCAACGGCCATCCCGGCTAAAACGCCCCTCTCTTCCTGGGCAATTTATCCTTGTTCTTTGCAAGCGCCCTGCTGACCTGGCTAATGCTGTCGGAAATTTTAAACAACTTAGTTTTAATGCCAAGGCCAATTCCCGGACAGGGGTGATTGAATACAGAGCACAGGGATTTTTTTAGTAACTATCTGCTGATTGTCCTTGTAATGAATGAGCCGTCCAGATCGCAAGATCCTTTGTCTGGGTTTACTTCAGAATAACCCGGACTTTTAATAATTATGTAACCAGTTTGAAATCAATCATCGGGGAAATTTCATTGTAGACATAGTCAACACCGCAGCAGAATGGTTTGATAATTTTTATCTCCAATAAAACGTAATGGGATCTTGATTCTTTTGATTTTGGTTTTTCCCATATAGTAAAATCATTTTTTGACAATTTACTTATTTTACATCACTATTTGTGGTACTGTGATTTTTAATATATAAAAGTCATTGAAGGCTTTATTCATTTAGTTCTGTCTTTTCCTTATATATTTGCCTTACACCACAGGATATAATATTCTCCAAATTGACCTGACTTTCAAATGTGTTTTATATTTTGGTCTCCTTAATATCCATTACGCAGACTTAACTAAGTGTCCACAAAACTGGGGGGGGGGAGGAGGATTAGTGGAAAGCTTATTGAGAATAAGTTCGGAAGGGATAGATCTGCTAAGTTCCAATTTATTTAATGGCACGGTTGAAAACAATTGGACCCAAACATTCATAAGATTAATCTAAAACAAAAAAATATGGGAGAAGCTATGAAGTGGAAAGATTTAACCATAGGAAAAAAAATCGCAGTCGGGTTTAGTGTTGTGATTATACTTTTGATTATCTTGGGAGGCATAAGCTTTTTGGGTGTAGGAAGTATTGTGAAAAATGCAGAGGAGGTCATCGATGGAAATAAGCTGGATGGAAATCTTGCTCAAAAAGAAGTGGATCATCTCAATTGGGTTAACAAGGTAAATGCATTGTTAACCGATGAAGCCGTTACAACTCTTGAGGTTCAGACTGATGACCACAAGTGCGGTTTTGGCACGTGGCTTTACGGAGAAGGACGAAAAAATGCTGAAACCCTTGTCCCATCATTGGCTGCCCCCCTTAAAGAAATAGAAGAACCCCACAAAAAACTTCATGAATCCGCCATCAATATTGGAAAAGCCTTTAAACAACCACATCCAGAGTTGGCTTTGACCCTGTCAAACAGGTTAAACGATCATATTAGCTGGGTGGGGAAAGTCGGGAAATCAATTGCTTCAGAGGCGGGAGGTTTCTATTCGTATCAGGCTCAGCTAAAGAATGCTGTAGATCAAACGATATCTCTTATTAAAACCATTGATAAAAAAGATCATGGGGGTGATACAGCATCCCGGAAAATCTCTGCTTATCAATATGTTCAGGGGCTTCGATATGGCCCGGAAAATAAAGATTACTTCTTTATTTTTGATGCGGACACAAAAATGATTCTGCACCCATATTCTCCTAAATTGGAAAGCACAGATCTCAGTAACCTTAAAGATCCAACTGGCAAACGATTTTTCGCAGAAATGGTTCGTATCTCAAAAGAGAGGGGAGAAGGGTTTGTCACCTATCAATGGCCCCTGCCTGGAAGCAAAAAACTGGCGCCCAAAATTTCATATGTAAAACTCTATAAACCGTGGAATTGGATAGTTGGTACAGGAGTGTACCTGGATCATACCAATCATACCCTGCTTGAGCGGGCAGCTGATTTTGCTGCTGGAAAACCCTTTTCTGTCGGCGTTCAGCTTGATCCTAGCAAATGTGCTTTTGGCCATTTCCTTGCTGATCCAAAAACCCAGGAACTGGCAGCGGGATTCCCTGAATTTAAAATAGCAATTGATGCCATCCGCGACCCCCACAACCAGCTTCATAAAAGTGCGGTTGATATTGAAGGCTTTGTAAATCAGTTAAAAATGCATGAAGCAATTTCAATTTTCAATGAAGATACCCAGAAAGCGCTTGAAGGTGTTAAAAAATATTTCGAGATTGCTATTGCAGCAGAAAAAAATCTCCAGAATGGATTGGATGAAGCCAATCGTATTTACACTAAAGATACAGTTTCAAGCCTTGTCGAGGTTCAGGGGCTTTTAAAAAAAATTCGTGGAGACGCCAAGGCAAATATCATGACAGACCAGATTATGCTTCATGCAGCAACAGGCACAAAAAGAAATGTTGCACTTATATCTGTCATAGCAATTGTCGTGGGGATATTTCTTGCGCTTATTATTTCAAGGGGGATCATAAAAGCTCTGACAAGAATTGCCAGCGGGTTGGGTGAAGGTGCCGGCCAGGTGGCATCGGCTGCAGGGCAAGTCTCTTCATCCAGCCAGTCCATGGCTGAAGGGGCATCAGAGCAGGCTGCATCCATTGAAGAAACCTCATCGTCAATGGAAGAAATGTCTTCCATGACAAAAACCAACTCAAAAAATGCCGGCCATGCTGATTCTTTAATGAAAAACGCCAACCAAGTTGTAAAAAAATCAACCGAATCCATGGATCGACTCATTCAGTCCATGGAAGATATATCCAAGGCCAGCGAAGAAACTTCAAAAATCATCAAAACAATAGATGAAATCGCTTTTCAGACCAATCTGCTTGCTCTCAATGCTGCTGTTGAAGCCGCCAGAGCCGGTGAGGCAGGAGCTGGATTTGCAGTAGTAGCAGATGAAGTGAGGAATCTTGCAATGCGTGCAGCAGACGCTGCCAAAGATACAGCTCAATTGATCGAAGGGACAGTAAAAAAAGTAGAAGACGGCTCATCATTAGTCTCTGTAACCAATGACGCTTTCAGTGAAGTGGCGGAAAGTGCGGAAAAAGTGGGTGAACTGGTTGCTGAAATTTCCCATGCATCAAATGAACAATCGGAGGGGATTGAACAAGTTAACAATGCCATCACCGAAATGGATAGAATCGTTCAACAAAATGCTGCAACTGCGGAAGAATCCGCCTCTGCTTCAGAAGAGATGAATGCCCAGGCAGAACAATTAAGAGATTATGTCGGTGAGTTAATGATGATGGTAACCGGCAAAAAAGATCGGAACAATGATGAAGCAGGGAATAGCAAATTAAAAACGGTTTCCCCACATTCAAAATCAAGAGACTTCATAGGAAAAAAGAGGCTGATCTCAAAGCCTGAAGAGGTTCGGCCAGACCAGATCATTCCATTTGATGATGATGATGAATTTAAAGATTTTTAAACTTCTACAACTTTATACGGGCAGGGATATCCTGCCCGTATGTTAAATTATTTGAAAAATAAGGGATTATACCGCCGGCTTTTTAATAACCTGCCGGCCGGCATTCCTGTCACCATTTTACCCCGACCGGAATTGGTCCGGCCCCGGACATATCTAATGTATAAGGCTACTCACTGTTGGTTCAGGATTTCATGAACTGAAACATTTTATTCAAAGGAATCAAAGCCTTTTTAATAGTATCCGGATCCACGAAAACTTCATTGCCAGGGGTATCAAATACCTCTGATAGCCTTTTAAGGTCATTGAGCTGCATCCATGGGCATCTTGCGCAGCTTCGACAGGTTGCGCTTTCACTGGAGGTGGGAGCAATGATCAATTCCTTGTCAGGAACGGCCTGCTGCATTTTAAAGAAAATCCCTTTATCCGTCGCCACGATGAACCGTTTCTTATTTGAAGTCCGGCAGGCGTTGATGATCTGGGAGGTGGATCCCACAAAATCAGCCAGATCTATTACCGGTTCCGGAGATTCCGGATGGACAAGGATCGCAACATCCGGGTTTGCCTTTTTCAAACCCATGAGTTCTTCGTATTTGAATTCATCATGGACCACACAATTGCCCTGCCAGGAGATCATATCCGCACCGGTTTCCCTCTGAACATACCTTCCTAAATGGTGATCCGGTGCCCAGATGATTTTCTTGCCTTCCTCAGCCAGATAACCGACCACCTTGACAGCAATACTGGATGTAACCACCCAGTCGGCCCGAGCCTTGACAGCAGCCGAGGTATTTGCATACACCACCACTGAGCGGTCGGGGTAGGTATTGCAAAATTGAGTGAACTCTTTTTCAGGACAGCTGATGTCAAGGGAGCAGGTGGCTTCAAGGGTCGGCATTAACACCCGCTTGTCCGGGGTGAGGATTTTGGCGCTTTCCCCCATGAATTTAACGCCTGCTACAACCACAGTATCGGCCTTATGGTCTCTTCCGAATCGTGCCATTTCAAGAGAATCCCCCACAAAACCACCGGTTGCCTCGGCCAGAGACTGCACCTCGTTATCCGTGTAATAATGGGCAATCAAGACGGCATTCTCTTTGATCAGCCGTTGTTTGATCTTATTTCGATATTCTTCCTTTTTTTCTGAACTTATAAACCCTGGTAGTACAGGGAATGGTAAGTTTTGCGGTAACTGTCCGGGTATTTCAGTCATTTTTCTGTCCTAAAAAAAATTAGTTTTATTTAAAACTAACTCTGAATCAAAAATTTTCAACCTCTTCCAAAAACAAAAAGCCCTGCCGCCTTGTATAAAGTTACAATTGATTTACACTGTGTTTCGATGAAATCTTACAAAGGATCTTTCATTGACCCTTGATTCCTAAATTTAATCCTAATTACAGGGATTCTAAATCTGAATTTACCGGCAGAATAATTTTTCCCAAACCAGGGGACGATTGCCCCCTGGTAGGATAGTGTTTATTTTATTTAAGGTCTATACCGGCATCCTTCGCAGCATCAGCAGCATGATTGACAAAGATATTGGCAAAGTCATCGTTTTCACCAAGGCCTGTGGTTACGATTACAACTTCAAACCCGTTTTTCTCAAGAATTGATTTCCAGGAATCTTCTTCGTCACTGGCCATATCATTCATTGAATGATCACCTGCAACTACCATGAAAGGTTTAAGGACCACTTTTTTGACGCCATACAGTTTTAAAGATTCCATAACATCTTCAACACCGGGAAACCCTTCTACGGTGCCGATGGTTGTCACAACATCAGGATAGGTTTTCCGCATTTCAGAGGCGAACTCAAGATAAGCGCCTCCGTTTCCTGGAAAATATTCATTCCCGTGTCCCATGTATACAATGCCTGCTTTTTCCTTGGCTGCCAGTTTCGCATCAGGGGCCATTGCCTCTGCAAGTGTGACAATATCCTCAAAATAGGGAAACTTGGTGCCATGGGTACCTAGGGCAGGTCTGCCAAGTACAACTTTCTGAAATGGTTTGTATTTAGCTTTCTTAAAGGTTCCCATGTCCATCAGCGCTTTTACATATGTATGCAGATCAAGGAATTCCTCCCCCATGGAAACATGGGTCGGCTGAACAACAATATTGTCAAAGCCTTCATTCTGTAAATCAGCGATGGTCGCCAGGGGGGTTTTGATATGAAGGATATCTTTGGGGATTTCCGGATGGGCTTTGATATATCCAGGATCTTCTGCTCTGTGCTGCCATTTTTTACGGATGATATTTGAGGTAAATGCAACACGCACTTTTGTGTTTGGAAACTTCTTCTCAATTTTAGCCCGAATATTGAGAAGACTTTGTAAAGCAGGTTCAACTGTTGTTCCAAACATTGCAAGAACAATAGCACTTTTGTGTTCAACATGATAATCACCGCTGGCATAACTATTTGTGACGGCAAATACGAACATCATGGCAACCGCGAAAAAAATTGTCTTTAATTTCATAACACTCTCCATTCTTTCACGGTCTGGAAATTAAAAATCCCAGACCAATTTAAAATTGATCCGGAATATCCCTTTCTTCTTCCAGATATGCACCTGTCCGCATCTTATCCATAGAATACGAACGTTTTAGCAGGCAGGTCTTCTGACTTACGGATCATCCTCATGCTGCGCCTTCCCATTTAAAAAAACAGTGGCATGTTACAGCAATTGTCCCCGAATACAGCGATGGGCCCGTTTCCGATTTTAACGAAATTCCCTATTAAGCCGTTAGGCACCAGCTAAAATTTACTGTGCTTTGCTACAAATTAGAGCCAAAAATGTCAAGATAATATTCTTCTCCACCCTATTTAATCCCATCAGAACCCTGCACAAGGCTCGCCTTTTTGGATTTGCGACAGATACCACATATTGTGGTCTGAAAAATATAACTCTCTTTTTCATGAAATCTATTTACTGGAACTTAATCATTTGGCTTATCTAAAACATCTCTGATAATCCGGGCAATTTCCTTTTTTATAACTGGCTTCGTTAAAAAAGCTTGAATATCAAATTCACTGCTGGTGTCTTCGTTGATTCGATCGCTGAAACCCGTGCAAATAATTATAGGGATATCAGCTCTTATCGCTTTAATTTCACGGGCAAGTTGAGTACCTGTCATTTGAGGCATGGTCATGTCTGTAATAATCAGATCAAACTCATCAGAGTTTGATCTGAACGTCTCAAGAGCATCAATGCTTCGGGTTCTGGTTGTCACCTGATAACCCAGGCGCCCAAGCATCATTTTTTCCATTATGACGATTGGTTCTTCATCATCCACCAGGAGTATTCTTTCTGTGCCTCCTCTAATTGGCGTTAACTGGTTAGGTTTTTCTTTTTCTGATGCGTTTTTCATTATCGGGAAGTAAACATGGACTTCGGTTCCTTCACCTGACTCACTATAAACATGGATATCACCATCCAAGCTTTTAACAATTCCTTGCACAACTGAAAGTCCAAATCCAGTGCCTTTGTCTGATTCCTTTGTTGTGAAATACGGATCAAAGATTTTATCCAATATATTCTTTTCAATCCCTGTTCCCGTATCAATTACTTTCAACAATGCATATCTTCCGGGAATAAACTCAGAAAACCCTATAGGTTTTGATTCAATTTGTGTTTGATTGAGAACTATTTTGAGTCTGCCTCCTGATTCTCGCATGGCGTGATAGGCGTTGGTGGCAAGGTTCATTATGATCTGATGAATCTGAGTGGGATCAGCTATCACCGCACCACAGTTAGAATCTATCTCGGTTTGAATTTCTATGGTTGTTGGGATAGAAGATCCAAGTAGTTTAAGAGCTTCTTTAAGTACGGATTGAATTTTAATAGGTTTAAGATCCTGATCACCTTGGCGGCTGAAAGTAAGAATTTGTTTAACAAGGTCTTTTGCTCTTAAAGCGGCTTTGAGAACTTCTGCAACACTTTTTTGTTCCCGACTATCTTGAGGGAGATCTTCTTGAAGCATTTCAGTAAATCCAAGTATAGGGGACAGTATATTGTTAAAATCATGAGCGATGCCCCCGGCAAGTGTTCCTATGGCCTCCATTTTTTGGGCCTGGCGGAGCTTTTCCTCCGTCCGCTTGCGCTCGGATATGTCACGGTAATTAAGCAATACTCCATTGATTGTAGTGTCGTTTATACGATTTACGGCAGTCAGCTCTATCCATGTATAAGTGCCGTCTTTACATTTGTACCGGTATTCAAGCGTCGTTGAGGCGTTGTCTTTTTCAAACAATGCACAAAATTCATTCTGAATCCTTTCAATATCTTCCGGATAAATCATTTCCCAACCGTCTGTACCGATAAGATCCTCCGGCTTCCATCCAAACCATTTCTCTATATTTGGGCTTTTATACTTCATGATGCCATCAGTCCCCATGATGCCAATAACATCACCGATATTTGCTATCATTGCGGAGTGCCTTGTGTTAGCCTCCCGCAGTGCCCCCTCAGCCTGTTTACGATCAGTAGTCTCCATTGATACAACCATTATGTAATCGAGCATTCCGTTTTCATCATTAACCGGCACGATGGTGGAATGGTACCACAGTTTATCCCCTTTAATATCAACCATTGATGTTTCCTGTGTGATAATTTCACCCGTTTCCCTGGCTTTATCTAAATTTTCTATCATGGGTTTTCTAAAGGAGTCAGGGTAAAAATAAAAAGGGTATGGTTTCCCATAATGTTCTGTGATATCTTCGATTTTAAGTTCTTTTATACCAGATGCGCTCATATACTGAAGATTAAAATCAAGATCCACTATTTTTGTACAAATCGGAGAATGCTCAAGCCACAATCGCCTTTTTTTTTCAGAGCTACTTAATTTTTTTTCACTCTCCAGCAGTGTCTTCCCCGCTTGTTTGATTTCGGTTATTAAACGAGCCTGTTGAACATTCTGATAGGCGGCAGTGGACAATTGATTGGCAAGGGTGAAGAGAAGGTTGGCAATCTGTCCGAATTGTTCATGCGACATAGCAGAGACTTCTCGGAATGCCTCGACCACGAGCTTTTCATCGGCCCCTATTTCCCGGGCATATACCACCATCTGATCTTCAGTTTGAAGTTCATCACGCACTTGGCCGATAAGCCAGTTGGCAATGTGTCTCCCGCCAATGGTGATTCCAGCACCAGCGTCCCAAAGCCCACCGCTCATACAAGGCTGGATTATAGGGCCTTCTGGGTTGAACCGACCTAGCGTCGCATCGGATTTAAAGCAATTAAGCAAACCCTTATCTGTTTTGCGAACAATGTCTTTGCATAGTCGACAGAAATTGCTTGGCGCGGTAATAGGTGTTCCGTCTATGTGAGTGATAATAGATGCAACACCGGTAGCATCGGCGAACACATCTTGGATGCATTGGATATCATCTATATTGAACAAATCCTCGAAAACAATATTCCCATTGTCTTTCAACGGCTGGGTCAGTGATAAAAGCCGCTTTTCGAGAGCATCTCTTGATCGTTTGGATTCGGACTTTTCTTTTTCTAATTCCTTTATCCGTCGTTCTAATTCTTCATAGGTCGGTTTTACAGACATTAGAAAAGCCTCCAATTTCTAAAAACTCTAAATATTCATGCTGACGGGTTATCAATAATCCGGCTGGCATCTGTCTCAAATAATGAAACCATTATGAGCTTATTTTGACTGAATCCTATTAATTCAAAGGGCAGAACAACTTTTCCAAATTAACGTACAAAACGAAAGTATACTATACTATAATAATATAATACATTAAAAAATTTTAAATCAACTCCCATTTACTCACGAGTATGGTATCAGAAGATTTTCGGTCTCAGATTTGAAAATCAAATAAAATCAGAATACCACTGAGCTCTGCCAGCTATAATCATGGCCTTTCAGAATTCAACTCCCCCATCACCTGCCGGCACTTGGGAACCTTGTATCTGGGGGATTCGCTATTCATATTGACAACCCCATCCCCATTTGGGATATTCTACTCTCCCATAAAATAAAAAAGGATATAATCCAAACAGATGAAGAAAATATGTGTATATTGCGGATCAAACCCCGGCCGGCGCCCCGAGTATGTGGCAGTGGCCCGTTTTCTGGCTGAAGAATTGTTGTCCCGAAAAATCGGACTGGTCTATGGCGGTGCCCATGTGGGCATCATGGGAGAGATTGCAGATACGGTTCTCAAGGGCGGCGGGGAGGTCATCGGTATCATACCCCAGGCTCTGGTGGACAAGGAGGTATCCCACACCGGTTTGACCGAGCTTATAATCGTTAATTCCATGCACGAGCGCAAGGCCATGATGGCGGACCTGTCCCATGGATTCATCGCCCTGCCCGGAGGACTTGGGACCATTGAAGAACTATTTGAAGTTCTGACCTGGGCCCAACTGGGATTTCATAAAAAACCCTGTGGTCTTCTCAATGCAAGCGGCTACTATGACCATTTATCAGCCTTCCTGGACCACACGGTTGAGGAGGGATTTGTAAAAAAGGCCCATCGGTCCATGCTCATTATTGAAAAAGACCCAATTAAACTTCTGGATCGATTTATTAATTATGAACCACCATTGGTTAACAAATGGATCGGGAGGGAGAACACCTGAAAACTAAACATAGAATGATCAAACAATGGTCCGTCGGAGTCATCTGCTTTTTCTTCCTGACCCTGGCAGCACATGCCGGTTCCCCTGTGTGGAAGGTGAGCCGGGGAGACCGCCACTTTTATCTGGGAGGGACCATTCATATCCTGGGGGAATCAGACTATCCCTTACCCAGGGCCTTTGACACAGCCTATGCCAAAGCTGATACCCTGGTTTTTGAGACAGATATCCAAGAGAGCCAGGACCCGAAATTTACAGAAGCCTTTATGGCAAAAATGGTCTATCCGGACAACCAGACCCTGGAAAAACTACTGAGGCCTGTAACCTTCCAAGAGCTTAAACGCTTTACAGCAGATCGGAATATCCCTGTTGAAGTGATGAATAAATTCAAACCAGGCCTGGTTCTCATCACATTAACCCTGGTGGAAGTTGAGCAGCTTGGGGTGGCAGGAATCGGGGTGGATGAATTCTTTTTTTCCAAAGCAGTCAAGGACGGCAAAATTTTGCATCATCTTGAAAGCCTGGAAGATCAGGTCTCTCTTTTTGAAAACATGGGGAAGGGAAAGGAAGATGAATTGATTTCTTATATTCTCAAGGACCTGAAAAGCCTGCCGGGTTTGCTGGATGTCATGAAAACCGCCTGGAAGAAAGGAGATAACCCGGGCCTTGGCAGGGCGATACTTGTCCCGCTGAAAAAGGATTTTCCCCAACTCTACCAATCCATGTTTGTAGCAAGAAACCAGAAGTGGATGCCCGGTATCCTGGCAATGGCGGCCACACCCGAGGTTGAGTTTATTTTGGTGGGTGCGGGTCATATTGTGGGAGATCAGGGGCTTTTATCCCTGCTCAGAAAACAGGGGTTTACCATTACAAATCAATAGGGATCCAAAACATAATAAAATAAACTTGTAAATTACGGAATATACTGTATAAACAGTTTCTTGTATTTTTTGAATATTGACCCGGCAGGTGAGATGCCGGGTTTTGTCTTTTAGTAAAGGTTATATTATTATGCAGCTTAATTGTGGAATCGTAGGCCTTCCCAACGTTGGGAAATCAACTATATTTTCAGCCCTTACTTCAGCTCCGGCCGAAGCGGCAAATTATCCTTTTTGTACCATTGAACCCAATGTGGGAATAGTACATGTTCCGGACAAAAGACTTGCCCGGATCACCGAATATATCATTCCCCAGAAGGTTATTCCTGCAATTGTTGAGTTTGTGGATATTGCAGGGCTTGTAAAGGGGGCTTCCAAGGGAGAGGGTCTTGGCAATAAATTCCTGGGACATATCAGGCAGGTGGGCGCCATTGTTCATGTGGTAAGGTGTTTCGAAGATGACGACGTTGTCCATGTGGATGGCAGGGTTGATCCCGAAAGTGATATTGAAACCATCAGTATCGAGCTTGCCTTTGCAGATCTTGAAACTGTTCTAAAACGCCGGGAGAACCTTGTGCGGCTCAAGAAATCCAATGACAAGAAGGTGTCGGAAAAGGCAAAGGCCACAGACCCTGTCCTGACATTGCTGATACAAGCTCTGGAAGAAGGGATCCCAGCACGCCAGGTTGATCTGGATGAACGGCAGACAGAGATGATTGCCGACCTTCACCTGATTACCATGAAAAAGCAGTTATACTGCTGCAATGTGGGTGAAGATGAGCTGGAAAATGATAACGACCATGTAAAAAAGGTTCGGGCATTTGCCGAAAAAGATGGCTCCGGGGTTGTGGTGATCTCGGGCAAGCTGGAATCTGAAATCAGCGATCTGGACTCGGCAGAAGAAAAGGCGGAATTTCTGGAAGCTGCGGGCCTTGAAGAGTCCGGCCTGGACAAGCTTATCAGTAAGGGCTATGAGATGCTGGGACTCAACACCTATTTTACGGCGGGTGAAAAAGAGGTCCGGGCCTGGACCTTTCCCAATGGTGCCAGGGCGCCCCAGGCGGCAGGGGTTATTCATACGGATTTCGAACATGGGTTTATCCGGGCTGAAGCATACAACTGCACAGATCTTTTTGAGTACAAAACCGAGCTGAAACTTAAAGAGAACGGAAAGCTGAGGGTGGAAGGCAAGGAATATGTTGTGGCCGATGGAGATGTTCTTCACTTCAGGTTCAACGTATAATCATTTTGCAAGGGCAGTCCCAGGACTGCCCTTGCATATTTATAGTGGTGCTGTTTTCTTTTTAAGCCATGCTTTAACTT
This sequence comes from Desulfobacteraceae bacterium, assembly GCA_003353855.1. Classification (GTDB taxonomy): domain Bacteria; phylum Desulfobacterota; class Desulfobacteria; order Desulfobacterales; family Desulfobacteraceae; genus NBML01. The sequence goes on along the minus strand of PIVS01000021.1, from coordinate 9,531 downwards.
CAGGGTCAAGGCATGGGCTTAATTTTTCATAGACCTGTTCATGATAGCTGTTAAGATAGTTAGTTTCCGGATCGGAAAGCAGATGCTTATCCATAAGAGAAGTTTCAAAATGGCAAAGGGTCATATTTTCAAATTTCATGAACTGACCAAACTCGGTCTTGTGGGCCTCATCCACTATAATCATATTTTCAAGGCGGATACCGTAGCGGCCTTCCCGGTAGAGCCCGGGTTCATTGGTTAAGAGCATCCCCTTTTTCAATTCCACATCTATGGGGTGGGGGCTGATCCTTGCCGGTCCTTCGTGGACACAAAGAAAGAATCCCACACCATGGCCTGTCCCATGGCCAAAATTCATCCCCTCCTTCCAGAGAAACTGCCGGGCCAGGGTATCAATTTGAAAACCCTTGGTTCCTTTGGGGAACAGGGCCGTGGCCACACAGATATGCCCCTTGAGGACCAGAGTATAGTCTTTTATTTCCTGTTTTGTGGGAATGCCAAGATTAATTGTCCTAGTAATATCCGTGGTGCCGGTGAGATAATTGCCCCCGGAATCAGTAAGAAACATCCCCTCCTTTTTAAGGAGCACATCACTCTCGGGTGTTGCCGAATAATGACACATGGCCGAGTGGTCCCGGTAGGCCATTATGGGATCAAAACTATTGTTAACAAAATCGGCCTGTTCTTTTCTAAATTCAAATAGAGTTTTGGCCACACTCATTTCAGAAATTGGCCTGTCATCAATTCTGTTTTCAAGCCAATGCAGAAAATTGACCATTGCAACCCCGTCTTTCACCGCCGTCTGCCGTATATGACCGGTTTCTATCTCATTCTTAACAGCCTTGAGTTCTGTGGCGGGATTCACTTTTTCAATTATTTTGGCCCCGGGGTTCACGGCCCTGTAAAGAGCATACCCCACGGCATCGGGGTCCAGAAGTATCCTGGCCTCTTTACCCAGACGACCCAGGGCCTCCTTCACCTGATCATAGAGGCGCAGGTCAATTTTATCCCCTTCAAATTGGGCCAAAAGGGCTGGTTCCACCTTGTCGGGATTGATAAAAAGAATAGTCTTTTCAAGGGTAACAAGGGCAAAGGCCAGATTCACGGGATTTGTGTGAACATCTTCTCCCCTGAGATTATAGGTCCAGGCAATATCGTCCAGACTGGTCATCAAATGGACATTGGCACCTGCCTTGCCCATGGCATCCCGAATTTGCGCAAGCTTTTCAATTCTTGTCTTTCCCGCATAGGTGTCGGACAGAAGAAAGGCCCTGGATGCCGGCATGGGTGGACGATCGGTCCAGACATTGGAAATAAGATCGGCCTCGGTGGCAAGACTCATCCCCTTTTGTGATAACACCCCCTTATATTTTTTCACATTTGCAGCAGAGACTAAATTCCCGTCCAGGGCGATTATATCCCCCTTTGAAAGATTTTGGGACAGCCAGTCCTCAAAATCCGGGACATCATCCTCCCCCTGTTTGAGCAGCTCAAAGGCCGATCCCTTTATCTGGGAACCAGCCTGAATCCAATACCGAAAATCTGTCCAGAGAATGGCTTGGGTTTTTGTTACCACGGCCGTACCTGCAGAGCCGGTAAACCCGGTCAGCCATTGCCTTGCCTGCCAATAACTGGCCAGATATTCGCTCTGGTGGGGATCGGCGCTGGGAACTACAACAGCTGCAATATTCCTGTCTGCCATCTGTTTTCTTAACAGATTTATTTTTTCATTGGTATTCAAAAGATTATCCTTATATTTATTTTATTACAAACCGGTTGATCAAATTATCCAGCTTGCCTGTCTGGCTTCCCATTTCCCGGGTATCTGAATTAATATTTGTACAATTTTCAGACATTTTTGCGCTGGACTGGTTCACCGTTTCCATCTGGGTTGCGATGTCGGTGGTAAGGGAGTCAAACTGGGATATGCTTGCATTGACGTCGGAGATTCCCGTGGCCACCGTGGCGGTGTTATCTGCAATCTCCTTGGTGGTTGCGGATTGCTCTTCAATGGCCGAGGCAATATCATTGACCACATTGTTCATATCTCCAAATGTTTTCAAAATGCTGGCCATTTCATCCACTGTACCCCCGGAGGAGTGCATGATATTGTCAATTTTATTTTTGATGTCCTGGGTGGCCGTGGCTGTCTGCCTGGCAAGTTCTTTTATCTCCCCTGCAACAACGGCAAACCCCTTCCCGGCCTCACCGGCACGGGCTGCCTCAATGGTGGCATTCAGGGCCAGGAGGTTGGTCTGTTCCGAAATATCGTTAATGGATGCGGTGAAACCGTCAATCTCCTTTGCATCCGCCCCCAGTTGATTCACTTTGGCCGAGGCTGCATCAATTTTTTCCCCGGTTTCCATGCTCATGATCCTGGCAGCTTCGGCATTCCTGGCAATTTCATTGATGGTGGCCGTCATCTCTTCTGTGGCAGATGCCACAATATCCAGGTTATCCGAAGACCGGCCCATAACTTTAGAAATGGAGGATATTTGTGAACTCATCCCATTGGTGGATTGGTTAACCGTCTGGGTGGTGGCAAGCATCTGATCTGAATTCTCCGATATATCCCGGGAGGCTTCCCTTGTCACATCAACTGCACGGGACAAGGCTTGTGAGCTTTTGGAAATGTCCTGGATCATTATCTGGAGTTTTTCGACAAAGAGATTGAACCAATGGGAAAGTTCCCCGATCTCATCTTTGGATGTGATGGGGATGCGCTTGGTAAGATCTCCCTCCCCTTCAGCCACATCTTTCAGGCTGGCGGTATAGGAAGGCAAATCACCAAAGGCCAGCCTATCTCCGGCAAATATATTAACATGCATGCCGGTTAGTTCTGCCATCTGGTTTACAAATGCTTGGTCCAGCAGTTTAGTCAAGACCACAACCCCAAAACGCCTGGGCTTCATCTTATCTGTTTCCTTATCATAGTCATCCGCCATTACGGGTACAAAGATGGATAATGCAAGCTGGTCCCCCAGCCTGCCCAGAAAACCTGTTGGACTTGTTGATGTTGTGGGGGGTTCCATAACACGGCTTTCAAGATCACTGACAGAAGTAGCAATTTCCCATCGCCTCTTTTATCTGTATTGTTGCGTAGTTTTTTTAAACCGGACCAGAATTTTCATACTATACTTGGCAAATATATTCAATATTTTTCCTTGATCCACAAAGGAAGGCATGATATCGCCATACCATACGGTATGGTTTGTAATCACAGGGAGCCCCATGAAAAAACCCACAAAAAAAACAGACAAAAACACCTGGTTTAAAGAAGGGTTCAAAATTCTCAGGAGTAATGGTGCAGGCGGATTGACAATTGAGAATCTGACCCTGGGCCTGAAAAAAACCAAGGGCTCTTTTTACCATCATTTTAAAAACAGAAATGATTATTCAAGGCAGCTTCTGGAACAATGGGAAGAAAATCAGGCCATTGATATCATCCAGAACAGTCAACAGGCACAAACCCTGGAGGGTATTAATGAAACCCTTGTGACATTGTCCGGGGAAGCCATGGACCCCAAAACCGAAGTAGCCGTCCGGGCATGGGCTCTGCAAGACCCCCTTGCCCGTGAATTTCAGGAACGCATTGACACCCAGCGGGTGAATTTTTTAAGAAATATGTTTTCCCTGATGACGGAGGATAAAACCCGGGCAGAGCTCTTCTCCCTGATCCGGTATTGCTTTTACATCGGCAGCCACCAGATCATTCCGGCCATGGATGAAAAAATCTACAAACAACATTTGACCGCATTAATGGAAATGTTTGACCACTATTTACAACCCAATACAAAAAAAAGGATTTACCCATGAAGACCATTATTGAACCCTTTAGAATTAAAACCACCGAGCCCATTAAGATTATTTCCCGAGAAGAACGGATCAAAGCCCTTGAGGCTGCCCATGAAAATGTCTTTTTGCTGGATGCCGAAGACTGCTGCATTGATCTTTTAACCGATTCTGGCACCGGGGCCATGTCCACCAGGCAGTGGGCCGCCATGATGCTGGGAGACGAGTCCTATGCCGGGTCCAAATCATGGAAACATTTTGAAAGAACCGTTCAAAGCATTACCAATATCAAACACATACTGCCCACCCACCAGGGGAGAGCAGCAGAGGGGATTCTTGCCCAGACCCTGATCAAAAAAGGCCAGGTCATCCCCAATAACTCCCATTTTGATACCACCCGGGCAAACATTGAATTTGTGGGGGGAATTGCCGTCAACCTTCTCTGTGCCGAAGGAACAGACACGGCAGATGAATCGCCCTTTAAGGGAAACATGGACATTGAAAAGCTTGCGCAATGTATTGCCGAGCACGGCCGGGAAAAAATCCCCTTTGCCATGGTAACCGTCACCAACAATACCGGCGGGGGCCAGCCCGTTTCCATGGCCAATATCAAGGCGGTTAAAAAAGTGCTGAAAAAACATGATATTCCCCTGGTCATAGATGCCTGCAGGTTTGCCGAAAATTCATATTTTATCCATGAAAAAGAAAAGGGATATCATGGAAAGTCTTTGCTGGAAATTGCCAGGGAAATGTTCTCCTATGCCGATGCCGCCACCATGAGCTGTAAAAAGGACGGACTTGCCAATATCGGCGGATTCCTCATTTGCAATGATGACACCTGGGCGGAAAATTTTAGAAACCTTCTGATAATGCGTGAAGGATTCCCCACCTATGGCGGCCTGGCCGGCAGGGATCTTGAAGCCATTGCGGTTGGATTGATGGAAGCCCTTGAGTATGACTACCAGGCCTACCGCCAGGCCACTGTGCAGTATTTAAGTAAAAGCCTGATTGACATTGGAGTTCCCATTGTCCGGCCCGCAGGCGGCCATGCCGTCTTTTTGGATGCCAGAAAAATGCTCCCCAACATCCCCCCTTTACAATATCCGGGTATCGGGGTGATAAATGCCCTCTATATAGAAGGAGGCGTCAGGGGGGTGGAACTGGGAAGTGTCATGTTCGGCGGTTTTAATGAAAATGGGAATGAATTGCCCTCCCCCCTGGAACTGGTCCGGCTTGCCTTTCCCCGCAGGGTATACACCCAGAGTCACTTTGATTACCTGATAGAGGTCATCAAAGAGGTATGGAAAAAAAAGCAGGAGATTCCCGGCTACAAAATCACCTATCAGAATAAGTTTTTGCGGCATTTTACCTGTCATTTTGAAAAAGTGGCCCCCTAAAACAGGTTCCGAAGAAAATTCGGTTGATTAGGCTTGTCTATACAAGACAAGCCTCACATTTTCATGGGTTTCAAAAAAAATTCGACCTTTCTATACTCTACCACCACTTTTTACTTGACTATGAGCATTCTTCTTTTCTATATTTGCAATACTCACAATTAAAATTGTAGTTATGCTGTACTAAAAGTTAATTTAATCAAAGGGGAGTAAAAGATGAAATCGATTTTCAAAGCGTTGGCAGTTGCTGCACTATCAATGGCTGTGTTTGCTTCGCCCGGTTTTTCCGGCGATACAATCAAAATAGGTGTTGGCGGAGTTATCTCCGGCGATTTAGCACCCTATGGCATCTCTGCCTTAAGAGGTGTTGAAATTGCTATGGAAGACATTAATGCCAAGGGCGGTATCCTGGGTAAAAAAATTGAACTGCTGATCGGTGATGATGTGTGTAAACCTGAAGTTGCCGTCAACATGGCAACCAAACTGGTTTCCGATGGTGCCCAGGCGATTATAGGCCATGTCTGTTCAGGATGTACCATTGCAGCAAATAAAATTTACAAAGATGCCAATCTTCTGGTTGTCTCACCGGCCTCCACCAATGATGATCTTACCCTTAAAGGTAAGCACCCCAATTTTTTCAGAACAATTGCCTATGACGGTGCCCAGGCAGTTCTCATGACCAACTTTGCTAAAAACGAACTCAAAGCAAAAAAAATTGCCCTGATCCATGACAAGGGAGATTACGGAAAAGGTCAGATGGAACTTGCAAGAGCTCAATTTGAAAAACTTGGCGGTGTTGAAATCGTATTGTTTGAAGGAGTTACCACCGGTGCAGTTGATTTCACAGCCATTGTTCAGAAAATTAAAAGATCCAAAGCAGACCTCACCATGTGGGGCGGATATCACTCAGATGCTTCCAAAATTGTTCAACTGCTGAAAAAGAAACGGGTTAAAACAACCTTCTTTGGCGGTGACGGTATCATAGGTGACAACTTCACCACACTGGCAGGAAAATATTCCGGCGGCGTCTATGCAACAGGCCCCAATGATACATCCTCCAATCCCCTGTATAAGGAAATTTCTGCAAAACACGTAAAAAAATACGGAGAAAAACCCGGAACATTCTTTTACAATGGATATGCTTGTACCCAGGCCCTTGCCGGTGCTGCTGAAAAAGCAGGCGCTATTGATTACGACAAAATGCGGACGGCCATGTTTGATCTCAAGATCGATTCCCCCCTGGGACCCATTGGTTTTGATAAAAACGGTGACGTAGTGGGTGCTGGTTTCTCTGTTTACAAAGTAATTGACGGAAAATACAAACAAGTTAATTAATTAATGAAACGCTGATGTTCTACAAAACAGGAGCGTAATTCACCAATTACACTCCTGTTTTTGTCAGTGGAAAGTTTACTTTAACTTAACAAAGTTTAGGAGTCTTGAATTAATTAACATGCGTTGGATTAATATAATATTGGGTGTAACTGTCGCCGGGATACTGGGTTTTTTGGGTATCCGGGAACTGATGACCGACCCTGTCTATTTCTTGGAACTGGTTTTAGGGGGTCTTACAAGGGGCAGCATTTATGCCTTGATCGCCCTTGGATATACCATGGTATACGGGATTATCCAATTGATTAACTTTGCCCACGGTGAAATATATATGATTGGTGCCATGACAGCACTGATTATTGCCAGTGTCCTGGGTCTTTGGGGATGGAACTCTGCTGTGATTGCGATTCTTGCCGTTGTCTTTGCAGTTGTTTATTCCTGTGCCTATGGATTTACCGTTGAAAAAATCGCCTATAAACCCTTGAGGAATGCGCCCAGACTCTCTGCCCTGATTTCTGCCATCGGTATGAGCCTCTTCCTCCAAAACTATGTCATGCTTGCCCAGACACCTGAATTTCTTCCCTTTGAAAGTCTGATTCCTGATTTTGCATTCTGGGAACCATATGCACACATTATTACCTCTGTTGAATTGTCCATTATTGTCACCACCGTGATTGTAATGATCCTTCTAGGGATGCTCATCAAATTTACCAAAATCGGTAAAGCCATGCGGGCCACGGCCCAGGACAAGGTGATGGCGGCCCTTCTGGGCATCAATGTCAACGGGGTTATTTCAACCACCTTTGTGGTGGGATCGGCAACCGCTGCCATCGGCGGGGTTTTGATTGCCTGCCATGTGGGGCAGATCAATTTTTTCATCGGGTTTCTGGCCGGCCTGAAAGCCTTTATTGCAGCTGTTCTCGGCGGTATAGGCTCAATTCCCGGCGCTGTCCTCGGCAGCCTTGTTCTGGGAATTTCAGAAAGCTTTTTCACCGGTTATTTCTGGAGCGAATATGAAGATGTCTTTGCCTTTACCATTCTTGTTATTATTCTGATCTTCAGGCCCTCAGGCATACTTGGCAAACATGAAACCCAAAAAGTTTAATCACATTATTTAAAATAAGAAGATTATGGTCTCAATAAAAGAAATCAAGCAGTCATTTATCATTGCTTTATGGTTTATGGTGCTGACCTTCCCCATCATGGTCATCAAAGTAAATACCATAAAGAACATCGTTATTTTCAGGTGGGAGAACCTTTTCTGGACAGGCGGGATCTGTTTTTTCGCCTCCCTGATCTGGAATTATTTTTTACAGCGCAAAGAGGAGAAACAAAAATCCGACACCTCGGATTATGTTCCCACTGTTCACAGGCTTCTCCAAAACCCCCGGTTCCGGTTGCCGTTTCTCGCCGGTATTGCCGTCTTTTTTATAATCTATCCCTTTGTTCTCCCCATGTATCATACCAGTATCATGATATCGGCCCTGGTATATGTAATGCTGGGACTGGGCTTAAACATTGTTGTGGGGCTGGCAGGACTTTTGGATCTGGGGTATGTGGCATTTTATGCTGTGGGAGCTTATACCTACGCCCTTTTGAACCTGCATTTTGGGATCAGTTTCTGGGTGTCCCTTCCCATTGCAGCGGTCATGGGATTCTTCTTCGGGACCCTTCTGGGATATCCGGTGCTGCGGCTGAGGGGTGATTATCTGGCCATTGTTACCCTGGGATTTGGTGAAATCATCAGGATCATTCTTGAAAACTGGGACGATTTTTCCAATGGGCCCAGGGGAATCTCCGATATCCCCGCCCCCAGTTTCTTTGGTCACATTTTCGGGCAGCACGATTCGGTCATTTACATTTACTTTATTGTCATTGTATTGGTGTTGTTGACCATATTTTTTGTCAACAGACTGGAAAACTCCAGGATCGGGAGAGCATGGATTGCCCTGCGGGATGATGAAATCGCCTGCCAGGCAATGGGTATAGACAAGGTAAAAACCAAACTTACAGCCTTTGCCCTGGGTGCCACCTGGGCAAGTCTTGCCGGAGTGGTTTTTGCAGCCAAAACATCCTATATCAACCCCATGTCCTTTACCATCTGGGAATCCATCACCATTTTATGCGTGGTGGTCATCGGCGGTATGGGATCTGCCATCGGCGTCATTGCAGGAGCCCTTGTGCTCATTTTGCTGCCGGAATACTTAAGGGCTGTGGCTGAATACCGTATGCTTGTATTTGGTGCACTCCAGGTGATTGTAATGGTATTCAAACCCGAAGGGTTGATTAAGAGCGTACGTAAAAAATATGAATTTAAAAAAATAAAAGAATAAATTTATGGAACCGATACTCAATGTAAAAAATCTTACAATGAATTTTGGGGGACTCAAGGCCCTGGACAATGTGAACATTGCGGTGGAGAAGGGAGAGATCGCAGCGCTCATCGGTCCCAATGGTGCGGGAAAAACAACGTTTTTCAACTGCATCACAGGCATTTACGAACCCTCACAGGGATATGTTGCTATCACCCCTCCCGATGCGGCCACCCAAAAGCTAAAGGGTCTCAAACCGAACCAGGTAACGGAAAAGGGGCTTGCCAGAACCTTCCAGAACATCCGTCTTTTCCACGGCATGACCGTGCTGGAAAACGTGATGATAGGACGGCATTGCAGGATGAAATCCGGAATTATAGGGGCCATGCTACGACCTGCCAGCCAGAAGAATGAAGAAAAAAAAGCAATTACAGACAGTTATGAAATCCTTGAAAAAATAGGCTTGGATCAATATGTCAATGAAATGGCGGTTAATCTGCCCTATGGGGCCCAGCGCCGGCTTGAAATTGCCCGGGCCCTTGCCACTGATCCTTGTATCCTTCTGCTGGATGAACCTGCCGCCGGCATGAATCCCCAGGAGACAAAAGAGCTGGACGACTTGATCATCTGGCTGCGGGACAATGAAGACCTGTCTATTTTACTGATTGAACATGACATGAAACTGGTCATGAGCCTGTCCGACA
>PIVS01000881.1 GCA_003353855.1 Desulfobacteraceae bacterium | reverse complement strand
GTTGGAATACCAAGCGGACGTTTACTTCCGTCCGGTTTCGGTATCTCAACCCGTAAAACAGGAGAAGGGGCATATGTCCCTTCAAAAAGGTCTGAACGTATCTTAGGCCATAACTCACGAAAGGCGTCCGGAAATTGATCAACGGTTACACCGTCGATTCCAGGGGCACCCTTGTTGGCCCGCACCTGTTTCCAGGCACGACGTATATTCTCTGCCGAAAGAATACGTTCCAGTAAATGATTCTTTGAAAATGGTACTTCCACAGCGCGCTTGTACAATACTCCTCCATTCGGATTCACTGTATATACAAAGCCCATGGTTAGCTCCTTTTCGTTTGATGTTCGGTCCTTCACCCTGTCCGGGGCATTTTCGGACGGTCCCTCGCGGTTTTGCCCTTGTTTTCGGCTAGTACTTCTGCTAATGCTGTATGCATCAACAGGATTCACGTATAGGGGACCTTCACCCCATAAGTTCACGCCCATGCCGGGCGTACACAAAAGGCTAAAGACCGACATTCACCGCCAAAAAGCGGCGATGAATACGGCTTAGCCAGGCGTTAGCCTTTCCCCATCTGCTCAAACAGTTTCATTGACTTTTGGTGTATTGGTCCCTATAATAGGCCTGTAAATAAAGTTCCAATATGAGCACTTAAAAGGAGGTCGTATGTTGCAGGCAAAATTCAGCGTTGAAGAAACTCAAGCCCAGTTTTTAAATAATTTTAAAGTCTATGGATTTAAGGATAAAAGCTCTATGCTTCGTAAGGCTATAGAGCATTTCAAGAAAGAAATGGAACTTGAAAGTTTAAGAAAATCCGCTGAGTTATACTCTGAAATTTATTCTGAAGATGATGATTTAAAAGAATTGACCGAGACTGCATTAAACGGATGGCCAGAATGACAGTGCTGAAAAGAGGTATGATTATTGACGTCAATTTTGATCCGACAAAAGGTTCAGAAACTGGAAAAGTTAGGCCATGTGTAGTTGTAACTAACGATATTTATAATGAAAGAGTTCCTGTTATCCAAGTTGTTCCAATTACTGAATGGAGTGCAAAAAAAGCTCGAATAAAAACCAATGTTGAAATTTATCCTTCACCCGATAATGGTCTATCTAAAAAATCGGTAGCAGACTGTTTGCAGACACGTCCAATAGATCATCGTCATAGGTTGGTCAAAATTCGAGGGAGATTGTCAATTGACAAAGTACAGGAAATTAACCAGTCTTTAAGGGTTGTATTTGAACTTAATGAATAGGACAAAATACCCGAAGGCTAATAAAACGATTAAGATGAATGCCATAAAAAGTCTATCGGGATAGGACTCCCCATCACTGAGGAGCCCTCCCACACCACCTGGCATACCGATCGGTACCACGGCGGTTCGGCTGATCAGGCAGGTTAATTTCCGGGTAGGTATAAACCAAGAT
>PIVS01000880.1 GCA_003353855.1 Desulfobacteraceae bacterium | reverse complement strand
CTCATAAGTGTTTGGCCCTCGAAAAATTCAGTTCTGTCGAAATAGGCGCACGATCTTAAAAAAAATCCCCCGATTTAGCTTTGGATGGGTGTATAAAAAATTAGGCGGTGGATTTGGGTGGCAATATCACCTCCAAATTTGGTGGAAACTGTGGTATGGTTAATTAATATGTCTGATGATCCGTGCCGCCAAAAGGAGACTTATGTTATGCCGGCGTATAAATGTAAGATTGCTTCCATAGATGGGCAAATGCTTGAAAAATTTATACAAGCTTCCTCCATGACCTCTTTGAAAAAACAGGTTGCCAAAGAGGGTGGATTTATAGTTAAGGCAAAAAAAACAACTGACGGCTCCTCTTCCATTTCATTTTTTAACCGGCAAAAATTAAAATCCAAGGAGGTTTATTCCTTTAACCAGGAATTTTTAACCTTGCTGCGGGCAGGGCTTCCTGTTGTTATAGCCCTTGACGGGATTATTGAAAAACAGGAGAAAAATTTTTTTTCCAGAATTCTGAAAAATCTCAGGGATGATATCTCCGGCGGAGAATCAATATCCTCGGCATTTGAAAAATATGAAACACTTTTTTCATCCCTTTATATCGCTACCCTTCGGTCTGGTGAGGCAAGCGGAAACATACCCGATGCCATTGAAGAGTATCTGGCATATTTTGAGCGATCCCTCCAGATTCAGCAAAAAATCAAGACGGCTTCCGTATATCCCCTTATTTTGATCATCTGTTCTGTTTTTGTTGTTTTATTTTTGATCATTTTTGTGGTTCCCACCATCACCGGGACTTTTGTGGAATCAGGGTCTGAGCTGCCGCTTTTCACCAGTATACTGCTGGGGGTCTCTGATGTGATCCGATCGTATTTCTGGGTGGGTGCAGGCATCATTCTTTTGATGATTTCCGGGATATCCTATGGGATGAAAAACGAACAGGTAAAATTTAATTTTGATAGATTTTATCTGAAACTGCCTTTTTTAGGAAATTTGTCCGTTATCTATTCAACCGCTCTTTTTACCTCCTCTCTTTCAACTATTCTGGCAGGGGGACTTCCCCTGAACCAGGCATTAAATATTTCCAAGGGACTTATTAAAAACAGTTTTATGCAGTCCAACATAATAACGGCCATACAATTTATTGAGCAGGGCAAAGGATTTGCCCAGGCTTTTAAGGAGAGTGATGTATTTCCCGACATGGCTTTGCGAATGATGGCGGCAGGAGAAGAGGGGGGCAACCTTGAGAAAGTATTAAAGGATATTGCCCGATTTTATGAAAAGGATGTGGAGGGTTCGCTTTCAATATTAACCTCTACCATTGAGCCCGTTCTCATGGTTTTAATGGGATTTATCATCGGGTTTATCATGCTGGCCATGTATATGCCTATTTTTCAGATGGCAGGAGCAATTGGATAAGAAATGGCACA
>PIVS01000321.1 GCA_003353855.1 Desulfobacteraceae bacterium | reverse complement strand
TGCGGACCACCTTTATTTCTCTACCAGGCCGGTTTGGTGTGCTCATGCCCGGCAACACCACCAAAGGGGTTGCCAGAAAAATTAATGAGGAAGATGAGAGAAAACGCCTGGTGGGCATCCTTAAAAACATAAAAATTCCTGAAGGATTCGGGATGATTGTCCGGACAGCAGGAAAAAATGCCACCAAAACCATGCTGACCGCAGATTTAAAATATTTGATGCGGGTGTGGAAAGATATTGACAAGCGTGCCATGAAAGACAAGGCGCCCTCCCTTCTTTATAAGGAACAGAACCTGGCCGTTCGCTCTTTAAGGGATTATTTCACAACAGATATTACGGAAATTCTCATTGACTGTCCTGATACCTTTAAGGAGGTCCAGGATTTTATCGGCATGATTGCCCCCAAGCAAAAAAAGATTGTAAAGCTGTTTAAAGGGGAAAAACCCATCTTCAGCAAATATCAATTGGAAGAGCAGATATCATCCATCTACAAACGAGAGGTGCCACTCAAATCCGGTGGATGTCTTGTCATTGAACAGACCGAGGCCATGGTCACCATTGATGTCAATTCCGGTAAATCCACCAAAAAGAAAAATATAGAGGAAACCGCCTTTCATACCAATTTGGAATCAGCCGAGGAAGTTGCAAGACAGCTGCGCCTGAGAGATATGGGCGGACTGATTGTGGTGGATTTCATTGATATGAAAGAACGAAAGCACAAGGCTGAGATTACCAAGAGTTTAAAAAAGCATTTAAAAGTTGACAAAGCCAAAACAAAAGTGGGGGGTATCACCACCTTTGGATTGCTTGAAATGTCCCGGCAAAGGATACGCCATTCCATTACCTATGGCAGCTATGAGTCCTGCAAACATTGCAACGGCAGAGGAACGACCCCTTCTGTTGAAACCCAGTGCATGGCATTTTTAAGACAATTGAACCTCAACACCTTAAAATCTGATATCAATCAGGTGAACTGCCGTGTTCCCAGGGATGTTGCTTACTATATTTTAAATAAAAAACGAGAAGAACTCATTGAAATCGAATCAAAAAGAAAGGTTTCGATAACCATTGAAATCGACCCTGAAATGGTTTCAGGACAAAGTCAAATTACCGGCAGTATATAAGTATAGCTTTCCAGCTTCCTTGACATAAACAGATCTTTTGTGTATCTCAAACAATTTCAACTAAATTGGAATGAGGAGAAAAAATGCTCCTGAACAGGGGAAAAGATAGAGGAACGACAATCGCAATAATAGCAACGACCCTCTTTGTTCTTATTGCTGGCTGGATATTTTTTTCATCCGATGATACCTCTGTAGACCCTTTGGGAAAAAGAGAAGACGCCCAGGTAAAAAAGGGTACAGACACGGTTTCTGTCAATAGTTCAGAAACGGACAGTAAAAGAGTTGTAAAAGGGAAGATCAATGCAACGCCGACAATTGACTATAAAGACTTAAAAAAGGACAATACGCTTAAAACCTTCATGGAAACCAGAAAAGAGAAGCTTGGGATTCAAAATAGCCTTGATATGATCGTTGAATCCGATGAAACATTTATTGTCGGCGGTTCAAAGGTATCCATGCGGGAAATACTTGAAAAAGCATTTACAAAAAACGGCGAGGTATACCAGGAGGAAATTTCCTCTTCTGGAGGGTTCCTGCCTGGAAAAATCAGGACCTATGGTATCCATGTGGTTCAAACCGGTGATAATATCTGGAATATCCATTTCAATATTTTAAAAGAATACTATGCATTTAAGGGTATACCGCTTACACCAAAGGCAGACGAACCCGGTAATCTTGGGTTTAGTTCAGGTGTAGGCAAAATTTTGAAGTTTTCGGAAACAATGGTGATTATTTACGATCTCATTGAAAAAAAAGTGGTGGAAGATATAGACCTGTTGGAGCCTTTAAGCAAAATAGTTGTTTATAACATGGATGCCGTGTTTACCCTGCTTGAGGAAATTAATTATGATAATGTGGATAAAATTCAGTTTGATGGAAAAAACATCTGGATTCCTGCAAAAAACATCTTAAATTAACTTAAATCTTAAATTATATTATTAACGTGAAGGAGGAGTAACTTTGATTAGTACAGCATACGCAATGGGACAAACTGGTGGAGGGGCAGGACAGGCTGGCGGAATTGCAGGATTTCTGCCGATTATTATTCTATTTGCCATTTTTTATTTTCTTTTGATTCGGCCCCAGCAAAAAAAAGCCAAAGAACAAAAAGAGATGATTTCCAATCTTAAGAAAGGAACAAGGATAGTTACCTCTGGAGGTATCTACGGCACTATTGTTTCCATTGACGACACAACCATCGGCCTTGAGATTGCCGAAAAGGTAAAAATCAAAATTTCCCGCGGGAATGTTGCAGCCTCGATCTCGGACAATGATTCTGCCAAGAAATCAGATACCAAGAAAAAATAAATTCATTAGGAGTCATTAGATTGAAACTATTTACCTTGAAACGCGTATTTGCCTTTGGTGTTGTTATTACTGCTATTGTTTATTTTCTCCCGACGTTTTTCAACACCTGGCCCCATAAAAAAATTAATCTGGGTCTTGACCTCCAGGGCGGAATGCATCTTATGCTGGAAGTTCAAAATGAAAAAGCTGTTGAAGCGGAATTGGAAAGAACCGTCCATGAGTTGAAACAAGAACTTCGGGATAAATCAATTAAACATCTTGGCATTTCTCGCCTGAAAAACAACACCATCCAGGTCAAACTTGCAGGCAAAAAAAATAAAAAAGAATTTGAAAAGATTATTTCCAAGGAATTTGCCAACCTGGTAATCCCCTCACCCAGAGTACTGACCGATGGATTCAATTTCACCCTGAGCCTGCCGAAAGCTGAGATGAATAGGATCAAGAAAATGGCCACTGCCCAGGCCCTGGAGACCATCCGGAACCGAATTGATGAATTTGGTGTCAGTGAACCGGATATCGTGATGCAAGGAGACAATCAAATCCTTCTTCAACTGCCAGGGATAACTGATCCGGACAGGGCCAAGGATTTGATTGGAAAGACAGCCCAACTGACCTTTCAGCTGGTTGAGGAGGAAGGTAATGTTACAAACGCCCTTAAAGGAGTTCCCCCGGTTGGGACTGAAATTCTCTTTCAAAACAAAGAGAACCCCTCCACAGGAAAAATTACAAAGATTCCCTTCCTGATCAAAAAGCGGGTTCTCCTGGACGGCAGTCTTTTGACCGATGCCAGAATTGAATTTGACCAATACCAGCAGCCCCAGATAGGAATCGAGTTCAACCGGAAGGGGTCCAGAATATTTGAAAGAATAACAGGAGAAAATATTAACAAACGTCTGGCCATAGTTCTGGACAATACCGTTTATTCCGCTCCCGTAATCCAGGACCGTATTGCAGGGGGAAAAGCAAGGATTACCGGCCAGTTTACCACCAACGAAGCCAAGGATCTTGCCATTGCATTGCGGGCAGGCTCCCTTCCGGCTCCCGTTAAAATCGTTGAAGAACGTACTGTTGGGCCGACACTGGGTTCGGATTCCGTTTACATGGGACTTTTATCCATGGTGACAGGCGGTGGCCTGATCGTCCTTTTCATGATGGTTTACTATAAAGGATCCGGACTCATTGCCGATTTTGCCTTGATTGTCAATATTGTCCTTATCGGCGGCGGACTTGCTGCATTCGGAGCCACCCTCACCCTTCCAGGAATAGCAGGTATTATTCTCACCATAGGTATGGCCGTTGACGCAAATGTCATTATTTATGAAAGGATAAAAGAGGAACTCAGCCGTGGGAAAACACCCCTGGCTGCAGTAAACTACGGATTTGAGAGAGCCACCCTGACCATCATGGATGCCAATGTTACCACATTGATTGCAGCTGTTGTCTTGTTTCAGTTTGGTACCGGTCCCATCAAGGGGTTTGCCATTACACTTGGGCTTGGTATTGTTGCCAGTCTCTTCACAGCCCTGATTCTTTCGAAAAGCATATTTGATTTGTTATTGCGCACTAAAAAGATATCAACACTCAGTATATAAAGGAATTTTAAAATAATGCATCTTATCAAGCCTGATATAAACATAGACTTTCTAGGGAAACAAAAGATCGCATTTGCTTTCTCCTTGATACTCGTCTTTATCAGTATAGGGGCTCTCATTATCAATAAGGGACCCAACTACGGGATTGATTTTATAGGGGGAACCCTTGTCCAAATAAAATTTTCACAAAATGTGGACATTGGTGATATCCGGGACGGATTGGATGACCTTGGACTCAAAGACACATCTGTCCAGGGTTTCGGCCATACCCAGGAAAATGAATATCTTATCCGTACCAGCAGTTCGGGAATCCTAGGAGACGATCTTGCCAAGGCCGTTGCAGCCGGTATCAAAAAATCAACCGGTATTGAACCCGATATCCGTCGGATTGAGATGGTGGGGCCCCAGGTGGGCGAGGATCTTAAAAATAAAGCACTACTGGCCGTTTTCTATTCCCTGCTTTTTATAGCCATTTATATTTCGGGACGGTTTGAACTTAAATGGATGCTCTCCGGTATCACAGGCGGTGCATTGATGGCAGCGGTTTATTTTTTGTCCATTTTCAATGTGAGCATGGTCTTTTTAATTGGTGCGGCTTTGGTGATAACCATGGTTCTGTTCTGGGGCTTAAGGCTTAAGTTCGCCATGGGGGCCCTTGTTGCTCTTCTCCATGATGTTCTAATAACCATGGGAATTTTTTCCCTGTTAAACCTGGATTTCTCCCTGTCGATTATTGCTGCCCTGCTGACAATTATCGGGTACTCCCTGAATGATACAATTATTGTATTTGATAGAATCAGGGAAAATATAAAGGGACACTCCACCAAAGAGTCATTAACTAAATTATTTAATGACAGTATCAACCAAACCTTGTCACGGACGATTTTGACTTCCTCGACAACCCTTGTTGTTCTTTTGGCACTCTTTTTCCTTGGCGGTGAGATCATTCATGATTTTGCATTTGCCATGATTGTCGGTATCGTCATCGGAACATATTCATCCATTTTTGTTGCAAGTCCGGTTGTTCTTTTTGCGGCCCGTCTTAAGAAAGTGTAAAAATGATGGCTCCGGTAAAAAATATTATCTTTAAAAATTTTCTTCTTTGTCTAAGTTTTAGTCTTTTTTCTTGCAGCAGCTTTGATTTTTTTAAAAATGGGGCTGATCCTGTGGTCCATGAGGATGCTGTCAAGGTGAATACAACGGATAAACAAGAAAATGGAAACGCTTTGAAACAGGAATTGGAACATACAAACCAAAATATTTCAAAGCTTGAAGATGAAATTTTATCATTGGAGAAAAAAGTATCCGGCCTTGAAAACAAGATAGCACTCCGGAAACCGGTAATTTACCAGATCGCATATACCGAGCCGTCACAACTATACCAAAAAGCCAGGACTCTTCTGCTGGAAGGCGATTTGACCAATGCCGGACAATTGTTTGAAACCTTTGTTGCCCAGCATCCTAAGCACAGCCTGGCAGATAACGCCATGTACTGGCTGGGAGAGTGCCACTACTCTTCCGGCCGGTACACCAAGGCCGCCATTGTATTCAAAGATCTTGTTAACGCCTATCCAAAAGCAGAAAAAGTTCCAGATGCCCTGTTAAAAACAGGGTACTCCTATCTGTCCATGGATGATATAAACCGGGCCCACCACTATCTGAAATCGGTTCTAACAAAATATCCGTTTTCACCCGCTGCTGAAAAGGCCCAGGAAAAATTAAAACAATTTGAGTAATTCAC
>PIVS01000320.1 GCA_003353855.1 Desulfobacteraceae bacterium | reverse complement strand
TAATGACACTCATAGCATACTCGAGATAGGATTGTTTCATTTCCTTCTCGATACTGGTCACATTATTGTCTGTTTGAATCATACAATACTACTCCAAATTAAGTTTCTTTAAATCCCTTTGCAGGTTCAACCATGGATTGAAAACTTGAAAAATATATATCTGCAAGGGTTAAAAACAAGGTGGCAATCAAGGGGCCGTAAATAATACCCAAAATGCCATAAACCTTTAACCCGCCAATAATAGCAAAAAAAACAACCAAAGGATGCATGGCAACCCGGTCTCCCACCACCTTGGGTTTAAAAACATACTCAATACCCCAGGAAAGGATTCCATAGAACACCAACACAAATATACCGGCCCCCATGCTGGCTTTCAGCATTAAGAATATGGCAGCCGGGACCAATACCACACCGATCCCCACAATGGGAAGGAATGCCAAAAATCCCATGATCACTCCCCAAAGGAAAGGGGAGTTTAAGCCCATAAGCAAAAAAAGCAATCCCCCGGCACATCCCTGGATCACACCACCAAGCCCGTTTCCGATGAGTACGGCACCGGCCATCTCATTAAATTTTTCATACAATTGCTGGTCGTGCTCATCCTTCAAAGGGGAGAGATCATAGAGATATTGGATAAATTTTTCCCCGTCCATGAACATGTAAAAGACCACGATGAGCATGAGACAAAAATAAAAGACCAGACCGAACAGATTGGAAGTGATGGATCTTGCCTGCTGGAACAGGGAATATCCCACCACCTTCCCAAGCTCGGAGATGGGAGCAATGAACTCATTCCATGAATAAACTTTTTCAATACCGGCCCGGGCCAGTAAGTCGTTTATCCTGTCAAGGGCCTGGGTCCTTTCAAGCAAATTGATCAGATGGTTGGAAAAAACCGCATCCCTGGCCATATTATACAGCCCCAATGCTTCCTTGGAGAGGATGCCCACAAAAAAGAATACCGGAATAAAAACCACAAAAAACATGGTGACACAGGTCAATACAGATGCGAATCGTGGAGAGAGCTTCCTTGAAAGAAGGTTAAACACGGGCTTAAAAATCCCGGCTGACACAATCCCCAATATGATGGTGGCAAAGAAAGGCGCAACCAATTTACCCATGAGCAAAATGGAGATGCAGAACAACGCAAGAAAAAAGAAAAACACCCCTCGCTGAAATATATTTTGCTCCAAGATATCACCAACCAGATATTAAAAAAAAGTATTAAAAAAGGCTAAAAAACCAGGTAAAGCCGTAACATGCAAAATACTTTGCACAGATACGGCTTTACACAAATAAAAAAAGTATCTGTCTAACTGCTGATAATCCCCAGAGCCGCAAGGACAAGAAGTATTTCAAAAATAATAACCTGCACAAAACTTCCAAAAAAATGGTAAACGATCCCGCCGCCAACAATGGCTGGAACAGCTGTGTAGATCATTATACCCAACTTACGAGGAATATCCATAAAAACACCCCTTTATATGTTTCATTTTCATTGTTGTTAGCCCTAGTAAAATCATTGAAGATTCTTACCATTTTAATGTGTCCAAGTAAAGGGCAAACTTACCTTTCAGTCTTACTTTTCAAGGATCATCCCCATGCCCATTCCGCCACCGATACACATGGAAATAAGACCGGTTGAATAGGATTTGCGTTTCATCTGGTTGATGGCGGTGACCACCTGCCTTGCACCGGTGCAACCAATGGGGTGCCCAATGGAGATACCAGACCCCAGCTCATTGGGTTTTTCCACGTCGATATTCAATTCCTTCATGCAGCCAATAGCCTGGGCGGCAAAGGCTTCATTCAATTCAATCAGGTCAATATTCCCAATTGTCATATTGGTTTGTTTCAATACTTTTTTTATAGCAGGAACCGGCCCCAAACCCATGTAGGCAGGATCAAGACCGCCGGAGGCAAACCCTTTGATTTTAGCAAGAACTTCAAGACCAAGATCATTGGCTTTTTCCGCTGACATCAAAAGGACCGCAGCAGCAGCATCATTGATACCCGATGCATTTCCGGCTGTCACGCTGCCGTCTTTTTTAAAAGCAGGCCGCAATTTGCCCAATTTTTCCAGACTGGTTTCCATGGGCCGCTCATCTGTGTCCACAATGGTATCTCCCCTGCGAGAAGAAATGGTAACAGGAACAATCTCCTGGGCAAAGGTGCCGTCCTGGATCGCACCAAAGGCTCTTGTGTGACTCAAAAGAGCAAGCTGGTCCTGCTCTTCCCTGGAGATACCATATTTTTCAACAATGTTTTCTGCTGTCAGACCCATGTGGTAGCCGTAAAATATTTCATAGAGACCGTCAAATACCATGAGATCATGCACAGGACCCTGACCGCTCAGCTCCATTCTATGCCCCCATCTTGCCTTTAACAATGCCATTGGCGCATTGCTCATGCTTTCCTGGCCCCCGGCAATAATAACATCTGCCTGACCGGCCATGATGGCCTGGGCCCCCAGGGCAATGGCCTTAAGCCCTGACCCGCAGATCTTATTGATTGTAAAGGCAGAGCTCTCCCGGGAAATACCCGCCCCGATCATGGCCTGACGGGCGGTATTCTGCCCCTGGCCGGCCTGGAGTACGTTTCCCATAATCACTTCATCCACAAAGACCGGTGCAAGGGAATCATCATAGTCATACCCTTTTTTCTCAAGATCGATCATGCCCTGGTCCTTGAGCGTATCCGGGGAAAACATATTTTGTGCCTCATCGACAACAGGTTTGAGCCCCGCACGTTTCAAAACATCCTTAATGACACAGGTTCCCAGCTCAACAACCGGCACATTTTTTAATGTACCGCCAAAAGAACCAACCGGGGTTCTCACGCCACTGACTATAACAACCTCTTTCATTTAACGCCTCCATTCATATTGATTTTTCCCTGATTACCAGTTACATTGATTACCAGTTACATTATAACTGTACCAACTACGGTCCTTAGCAAACAGACCGACAAAAAACAAGGAATTATCCATGTGTTTGCTCCTCTTCGGGGTTAAAGCGTCCAAGTCGTTTCCAGTCATACTGGCTGCCAACAGGGATGAATTTTATCAAAGACCCACTGCGCCCATGGATTTCTGGCCGGAAAATCCCTCTATCCTGGCTGGCAGGGACCTCTCCTGCGGCGGCACCTGGTTCGGTATCAATACCAGGGGCAGGTTTGCCGCCCTGACCAATTACCGGGACCTGTCAGCAATCAAATCAGGGGCTCCCTCCAGGGGAGATATCATTGTTGATTTCCTTGGGTTCAAGGGCAGTATACCTGACTTTCTTGAAAAACTTAAAACCAAATCCAGTTACAATGGATTTAACCTTTTACTGGGTGATGTCCGAACCCTGTACTGGTTTTCAAACCAAAATCAAAGTTTCACCCCTGTCCCCCCCGGCATCCACGGCCTGAGCAATCACCTCATGGATACCTCCTGGCCCAAGGTTTTAGCGGGCAAAACAGCCCTTGCAAAGGCAATTGATACCAACAACTTAAATCCTTCCGCCCTCTTTAAGCTGTTGTCCGATTCATCTATACCCGAGGACAGCCAGCTCCCTGATACCGGTATCGGCCTTGAATGGGAACGAATTCTTTCTCCCCTGTTTATTAAAAGTCCATCCTATGGCACCCGATCCTCCATCGTCATGGGCATCACCCCCCGGGGGCAGTTTAAAGTAACGGAAAGAACCTATTTTCCAGATAGGATCACGCCCCATAAGGATCGGCATTTCTCCCTTTTTCCGGGTAACCGTTGACAAACCCGAAATCTTAAAGCAAAAATAGGTGCTGATACTATTTGAAAAGGATATACCCGATGAAAAGAGATGTTATTGTTGCAGGATGGGGCCAGATCACACAGCCGAAACCATTGGAAAACCCGCCAAAAGACCCCATGGGACTGATGGTCCAGGCATCCCGAAAAGCCGCCTTGAAACTTTCAGACCCCAAAGCCTTAACCCATGTAGACGGGATCATGGTGGTCAGAAGCCTGAGCGCACATTATCCGGCACCCGGGGAAGAACTTGCCAGCCTGCTGGGGGCATCCCCAAAATTCATCCATGTCTCAAAAATCGGAGGAAACTCCCCCCAGACACTGGTCAATAAGGCCGCAGCAATGATTGCCAGAAATGAGCTGAACTCGGTTCTGGTGGTGGGGGCGGAGGCCTATGTTCAACGATTCGAAAATTTTAAAAAAGAAGAGAGCGCCCTTTTGCGGGGAATCCCCAAGGATTATCCCGGCGAAGATGCCACAGGCTCTACCCGCCTTGAAAATCATTATGGCATTGAACATCCCATGCAGGGATTTCCCCTGTTTGAAACGGCCCTGTGGGCGGCCTCGAAATTGGATCTTTCCGCCTATCTGCACAAGGTGGGCAGCATGTGGGCAGAATTCAGCCGGGTAGCAGCTTCCCACCCCCATTCATGGAACAAACAAATCAGGACACCAAATGAAATCATCACCCCGGGGCCCAAGAATCGTCCCATTGCCTTTCCCTACACCAAATTCATGAACGCCTTTGTCACGGTTGACCAGGGTGCTGCCGTTATTCTCATGTCCGGAGAAGCAGCCAAAAGATATCACAACAACACCCAGAAGAGAGTCTACTTTCTGGGGGGTGGATATGCGGAAGACCGGCAGCGATTTATGATCCAAAAATCGGATTTTACGGCAAGCCCCCCCCTGAAAGCCGTGGTTAAAAAAGCCCTTGACCGTGCTGGGCTCAGCATGTCAGACATGGACTGCTTTGATCTGTATTCCTGCTTTCCCTGCGCCGTTTCAATTGCCAGAAAAATGATGGAGCTTGATGAAGATGACCCAAGACCCCTCACCCTCACAGGCGGCTTGGGTTTTTTCGGAGGGCCGGGAAACAACTACAATCTCCATGCCATTGTCACCCTTGCCGAAATGATCGCAGAAGGGAAGAAAAAAACCGGACTTGTCACGGCTTTGGGATGGTTTATGCACAAACATGCAGCAGGCATATACAGCAGTTGCCCCCCGAAAAAAAGCCTTGAAGCCATTGATCTTGAAGATAAAAAGGATTACCTGACCGGAGCCGCCCCGGTTAAAATTGATGACCAGGCAGTCGGCAGGGGCACCATTGAAACCTATACCATTGTCTATACCAGAGACCAATCGCCTGCCTATGCCGCAGTCTACGGCAGGACCGCAAAAGGACACCGCTTTATTGCTCAAACACTGCCGGATCCGGAGGTGTTCAAACTATTATCATCCCAAAGCATGGTGGGAGAATCGGTTACACTCCGGTTTGACCGGGAAAAAAAATTAACACTGGCCCTGTTTTAAATCCCAAAGGTCTGGGGTTTTATTCTCTGAGGCGTCTGATAGAAGCAATATAGATTCTTCGCAAGCTTTGTTATATTTTATTTAAAATCAGCTCATCTTTGATTGTCCAAATTTATAGTTACAAGCTTTTCCCAGATCATAAGGCAGTCCTTTTCGGGCCAACTCCATATCTCTGTCAAAACCAGTTGAGAAAATCAATATCATTTGGATTGATTACGCTAAATTCGAGCCTATAACTTTCAATTGTTTCTATTCTATTCATGAAATCTTTCTTTGCTTAATAATGTGTGCATAACCTAGGGGATATATGTTGACCAACCGACATGTGGCATGTCCCTGGCTTGAGGATACCACCCTTTTTCAAATTTATAACCAATACAACCGGACCATTATCGGACGGGTGGAATGAATACGACCTGGCCCTTTCACGGATCATCCAACTCAGAAAGCCCCCCCCCC